>NZ_JAKRNA010000014.1:0-58824 GCF_022347435.1 Corynebacterium sp. ACRPE
GCCAACCAAGGCAACTAAGCCACGACGATCCGATTCAGACAACGAATGAAACGGGCCAATAATCTCAGACACAACAACACCCTCCTAAGGGAAAGTGTTGCAACGACCCTCTGAACTCAAGTTTGCGTCTGACATAGCAAAAGCCCGGTTCTACGGTCGAAGTGACCGAGGGAACCGGGCTTTGAGTAATGCTGTGCGTTATGCGCCAGGACGCTTGCCGTGATTAGCGGACTTCTTGCGGCGATCCTTGCGCTTGCGACCACGCTTGCTCATTGCGCACTCCTTCGTTGAGGGTATCTGAACTTTATTCAACTGTAGCGGCTAAGGGCGCCGAAACGAAAATTGGGGGCTGCTTATTAAGCAGAAACGCGGGCGCGGCCACGGCCGCGGTTGCGGCGACGCTTGAGGGCGCGGCGCTCCTCTTCAGACAGGCCGCCCCAGACGCCGGCGTCCAGGCCGGACTCCAGTGCCCACTTCAGGCAGGAAGTGGCAACGGGGCAACGGTTGCAGACCAGCTTGGCCTTAGCGATTTGGGTAAGTGCAGGACCAGAATTGCCTACTGGGAAGAACAGCTCGGGGTCTTCGTCGCGGCAAACAGCTTCGTGGCGCCAATCCATGATTGATATCTCCTAACAAAAATTCGACAGCAGTAAGCACAAGTGCTTTTCATGAGAAATGAAAAGCAACCAATGCCAGGGTGGGTGGTTGTGTGAACTGGTCTGCGTGCAGTGGGGCCCGGTCTCGAGGTCGGGCCAGCGTCGCCGCCGCCAATGGTTCACATTGTGGTTACTTGAAGTTTCCTTCAAGTTAAGAAGAGGTTTACGTCCTCTTTCTTTTTGCTACCCCAGAATCATGACATGTTTACTCAGACTCCGCTAGGGGTAGAGGCGAAATTGTGGTCAACCTCACGTGAATGAAACTAGTGTGGGGGTCATTTAGGTCGACGTATGAGTTGAAAGAAGCCTGTGAGAAACGCGCTGAACTGGTGCATTGTCCAAAAAACATTGAGTGCGGTGACTGAAGAAGCGTCAAATCTACCCGGCTAACCCCTGCCCCCGCGAAACCTGAGTGGCGCACAAGGAAATGGCCTCGACCGGTGAGTAGACTGTGGGTTTGTGTCTAAGCAGAAGAAAAAGCAGGTAAACAAAAAGCAAAATGTTTCCTCCGCGCAGCCGGCGCGTGAGGAGAAGGCCCAGCAGGGCGCGCCACAGCCGGTCCTCGTGGCCGCAGCGCTCGCCGTGGTTCAGTCCATCACCGTCATCTGCTTCGGTATCTTCCTGATTGTGCGCGAGGTGACCGGCGCAGAAAATGGTTCCATGGTGTCGGACTCGGGCTCCGGAAGCTTTGTGGGGCTGGGCACCGCGTTATTTATCTTTATCGTCTTTGGCTTTGTCATCGTCGGTGCTTGGGCCATGGTCAAAGGAAAGCGCTGGGGTAGGGGAGCCATTATCCTGGTCGAGCTCATCTTGGCAGCGAGCTCCTTCCAGATGTTTAGCGGCGGATCGCCGCTACTTGGTGCGGTGACCTTGGCGAGCGCCGCAGTAGTCATCTTCTTGCTGATGTTCGTCCGCGCTTCCACCGAGTGGGCGGCAGCTAACTTCTAAATTCGCTGCCACACACAAGGGCCGCGCCCCGGGAAAACCGGAATGCGCGGCCCTTCGCGTGTTGCAGGGGTATTAATCGGCGCTTAGGCCCACGACCTGATCGCCGCGGGTTTCCACGATGGTGTCGCCCGCCAGGGTGAGGTAGACGGGGCCGTGGTAGCTGCCGCGATCAACCGGGATGGTTCGCAGTGTCTTAGCGGTGGACCAATCCATGACTGCAATGCCTTCTTGGGTAGGTACCAACATGTGCTCGTCGACGGCGATGGGGGTGCCGATGGCATCTTCTACCACGTGATCCACTGCGAGGTCGCTCGGCTTAAAGAGATAAAGGCGGGAGCCATCAAACCAGGTCATATGGTGCGGCAGATCCGCGGTTGCCGGGGCGAACGGGGAGGCGCCGGCGTCAATGTCTGGAGAGGGCTCTGCCGAAGTAGAGTCCAGCTTTTCGCCCTTATTGTCATAGGACTCGATCGTGGGATTCGGTCCTGGGCGGTAGACGGCGGCGGCCTTTTGCCCCACGGCGATAAGCCGGGCGCCGTCGGTGGCTATGTCCACATCGGCAGCGATATCGGGCTCACGGGAATCATCAGGGGTGGTGTCTTGGAAGCGCAACCAGGTGGCGCCCGGTTTATCGGGGCAGGACTCGGTCAGTGCCAAATTCTCGGTACGGGTAAGCGCGGAGCTAATGGTGCAGTCTTCATGCGGTTGCTTGTCCGGCTCCTGCTTTGCTTCCACGTCACCGTATTCCACGGTGCGCACCATATCGGAACGCCACAGATCGATCCGGTCGGTGGAGACCGTTCCTACCCGGTCATTGGAGGAAACGGGTACTACCTCTTCCGAGTTGACGGCGCTGCGGGTGCTGTCATACTCGCCAGTTGCGGCCTCAATTGCCACGGTATCCCCGCAGCCCACGCCGGTTTTATACGACGCCACGATTTTGCCCCACGCAGTAGACAGCGAGCACAGATCCGCGTCTGTGCGCTCATAAGTCCACGCCTCGGAGCCGTCCGGGTTGGTGGCGGTGAGAGTGTGAGCGGCGTGCGTGATGGTCAGGCCGTGCGCCGAAACCGCCCGGTATTGGCCGGGTACTGGTTCATTGGGGAGGTTGAAGGACTCGTGGAGGGCCTCGGGGACGTCGGCAAGCGCGGGTGCATCCTTATCCCCAGGAACGGCCGCTTGGCTGAGATGCGCCTGGTTAATATTGGCGGTAATAGCCGCCCCGCCGACCGCGATGGCGCAGACCACGGCAATAATGCCGGTAGCCCTCCAATCGGGGGGCGTCGAGCGCAAAATGGGAGCTTTAGTCATCGGCGGCCTCCTCGCCGGCGCCGGGAGCTGCCGCGGCGCGCGGTGGTACGGGTGGGGGATTTCTCGCGGACAGGAACCTGGCCCACGACCTTGGTCTCAGGGCCGACAGTCTCTTCTATATCCGCGGGGATGTCTAGAGCCTGGGCCAGCTCTGGGGACGTGGAGAACCACTGCGGCGGATTCGGCTCACCCAAATCCAGCTCATCATTAATAACCTGCCATTTGCCCAGCTCATCGTAGCCCACCAAGGTGATAGCGGTGCCCGTATGGCCGGCGCGACCCGTGCGGCCGATGCGATGGACAAAGGTCATCGGATCATCCGGAACCTGATAGTTGATGACGTGGGTGACATCATCAACGTCGATGCCACGGGCGGCAATATCGGTAGCGACCAAGATGTCCACCTGGCCGGTGCGGAAGGCATGCAGCGACTTCTCGCGCGACTTTTGCCCTAGATCGCCGTGGACGGCGCCCACGTGGAAGCCGCGCCGGGCCAGGTCATCGGCCAATTGGGCGGCCGCGCGCTTGGTGCGAGCGAAGATGATGGTGCGCCCGCGGCCGGCGGCCTGCAGGGCGTGGGCGACGACGGCAACCTTATCCATGCGGTGGGCCTGGAAGGTGACCTTGCGAGTGGAGGAATGGGTGAAATCCTGCTCGCCGGATTCGGCGCGGATATGGATGGGTTTTTCCATAAACCGGCGGGCGAGCGTCAAAATTGCGCCCGGCATCGTGGCGGAAAAGAGTATGGTTTGGTGGGCATTGCCATCGAGTGCCGTGAGGATAGCCTCCACCGAGGGTAAAAAGCCCAGATCCAGCATCTCGTCGGCCTCATCGAGAACCAAGATAGCCACGCGATCTAGCTGCAGTTCGCCGCGTTCGTGCAGATCGATCAATCGGCCAGGCGTGCCAATGATGACATCGACGCCCTTGTTGAGCTTTTTGATCTGCTCCTCGTAGGGACGGCCGCCGTAAATGGAGGCTAAGCGCACGGGCAGGTGGGCGGCAGCCACCTGCAGGTCCTCGGTGACCTGTTGGGTAAGCTCACGGGTGGGGACCACCACGAGGGCGCGCGGGGTGCCATCGAGCTCGTCGATATCGGCGTCATCAAAAACGCGGTCCAAAAGCGGCACGCCAAAGCCATAGGTCTTGCCCATGCCGGTGCGCGCTTGGCCTATCAAGTCCTGGCCGGATAGCGCGATGGGCAGGGTTAATTCCTGGATTGCAAAAGTACGCGTGATGCCACGAGTGGCGAGACCATCGCAGATTTCGGCCGCAACGCCGAGTTCCGCGAAGCTCGGTGGCTGGGATTTTATGTCAGACACACCTTGATAGTAGCCGGGATGGTTATAGTGGGGCCATTGACAATAAAACTCTAGTTAGAGGAGGAATCTTCATGGATATCAAGTTTGGCTTCGCAGATACCGCTCGCGAGCTGGTCATTAGTGCTGCAGGTGACCAAGCCGAGCTGACGCAGAAGATCAACAGTGCCCTGGCGGATAACTCCACCCTGGAATTGGAAGATGACAAGGGCCGCAAATACCTCGTGCGCACTGACCGCGTGGTCTACGTCGAGGTCGGCATTGCAAAGAAGCACGCCGTGGGATTCGCCGGCGCCTAAGGCGAGCGCATAGGGCTGCTGATTCAGCTTTTTTAAATACCAACGGGTAACCTAAGGCCCCATGGAAAAAAGGGAGACTCGCCACGCTCACCGGAGCCAGGGCCATGCGCCGGACCACCCCAATGCGGTGGTCCGGTTTGCGCGTCAATATGGCTGGTGGCGCGTGGTGGCTATCCCCCTCATGATCGCGCTGACCATTTGGTTCATCGTCGATATCGCCACCGCCTCTTCCTCTGAAGAAAAGGCGGAAGGCACTATCGAGGCTGCCCCAACGAGTACGGAGAAGATGGGCCCTGATCCTGCCGATGCTGCAGCGGTGAAGCGGGAAATCAGCGAGATGCCGCCCGGTGGCTCCTATACCAAGCAGGGCAAGGGCACCTTCCACGAGGTAGGCGAGCCTGGCGCCGTTGCGGGTAAGGCCGGCGAGCAAAAGGTGCGCTATTCCATCGAGGTAGAAGATGGCCTTAACACCGCACCGTATGGAGGCGATGAGTCTTTTGCCGCCATGGTGGAGGCCACCTTGTCTGACCCGCGCGGCTGGACCGCGCAGAAGGACTTTGAGTTCGAGCACGTGGCCGCTGATGCGGAACCGGATACCCGCATCCAGCTGACTTCGCTCGGCACCGCCGCAGAGCGTTGTGGCGAGAAGATTGAAACGGAAACCTCCTGCCACACCACCATTACGGGCGAGTCCACCACCATTATCAACGAGGCCCGCTGGGTGCGCGGCGCCACGCCTTTTGAAGGCGATTTGGGCAATTATCGCCAGTACGTCATCAACCATGAGTTGGGTCATGCCATTGGCTATGCGGCCCACCAGCCGTGTGGCGGCCAAGGCAAGCTAGCGCCGGTCATGATGCAACAGACCTTGGACCTTAACAACAAAGAATTGCACGATCGCAAGCCCAGCGAGGTCTATCCTGATGAGGATGTGACCTGCTCACCAAACCCGTGGCCTTATCCGAATCCGGATAATAAGGATCCCCACCAACCCGAATAGGAGTTAAGGATGCCGCTTCCCCCAGAGCATGTTTTAAGCGCCTTCCACGCGGAAACCGGTGCCATTGGTACCCGCCGCGCGCCGGGCGATCAATTGGGCCCGGTGTGGGATAACGGCATCAAGGTGGGCGACGTGGTCTATTCCCAGGCCGGTCCGTTTGCCGCTTGGTCCGCTAAGGTGCGCGAGCGCCTCAGCGTGCAGGGGGCCCGCGTTTCCCGGCCGGTACTGTCTAGCGATGGTCGGCACACGGCCGCAGGGTGGAAGGCTACCCAGTTTATTCCGGGCCATGTTCGCGGGCGCATTGATGAAACCGCACAGATGGCGTTGCGCTTGGATACGGCTCTGGCCGAGGTGCCCATTCCCAACGGGCAGCGCAGCGATGCCTTCGCTCGCGCCGAGCGCGCCGCCTGGGAGGAAACGGGCGAGGCTTATCGCCCAGCCCTGCTTGCCGACGTCCCCCTTATCCCCGCCCACACCGCTCTTCTCACCACCACGGTTTACCACGGCGCTAACCCGCCGGGCATTGTGGACATTGTGCCGAGTGAATCCCCGCGCCCAGCCGGCTGGACGGCCGCTTTGGTTATTGTGGATGGGCTCATTGGCCAAGCGGTCGATGATGGGATCTGTCAGCGTTTTAGTCATGTACCCGGTATGCCGGAATTGCTGTTGCGCGCTGTGTCGTATCGCCGTCATGTCAATGACCTGCACTCCGCGTCACGTTCAAACGCGCGTTCGCACATTGAGCGGGTGGAGCAGCATCTGGTGTCGCGGGCATCTGCCATACTGGAGCGGTGAGTTACGACCCCCATTCCACCGCGCGTGCGGGAGTGGTCCTTCCACCGTCCCCGCAGGTGCGCCTCGTTCCCCGTACCCAGTCCGCCACGACCCGCAGTTGGCCTGTTGACCTGCCCGAATCCGGTGCCTGGAAGGTAACCGGTGCCGCCGGGACCGGTGTGTCCAGCTTCCTTATCGATACCGTCATTCATGCCTTGGATAAAGCCCGGCAGACCGGCGCGGATCCCTCCGGCATCCTGGTTATCGCTCCCTCGAAGGAATCCGGCGCCCGGCTGCGCCGCGAGCTCTCTGAGCGGCTCGAGGATTACGCCGCACAGACCTCCATGGTGCGTTCCGTACACTCCCTAGCATTCGCGTTGCTGCGCACAGCGGCCGAGGAGGAGCTGCGCCTTATTACCGGTGCGGAGCAGGACGCCGTCATCCGCGAGCTGCTCACGGGCCAAGCAGAAGACGGGCATGGCTCGTGGCCCGCGGAGATGCGGCCCGCGCTGGAATATGTGGGCTTCGCCCGGCAGCTGCGCGATTTCCTTTTGCGCTCCATTGAACGCGGCCTGGGCCCGGGCGACCTAGAGCGCCTCGGTGCCGAGCACGGCCGCCCCATGTGGTCCGCGGCGGGTGAATTCCTGCGCGAGTACGAACGCGTGCAGCTCCTTTCCCGCGCCCATTCCTATTCCGCTGCGGAATTGGTTACCGCGGTTCTTCAGCGCCCCCAGCTTCTGCGCGAGCACCCCTTCCACACCATTATTGTCGACGATGCGCAATTGCTTGACCCCACTGCGGGCAAGCTCATCCGCGAAATGGCCCCGCAGGCGGATCTCGTGGTGGTAGGCGGCGATGCCGATCAATCCGTCTTTGCCTTCCGCGGTGCTAGCTCGCGTTTCCTGCGGGACTTCCCGGCTGAACACGACATCGAGCTCACCGAGCCTCACCGCACACCCTCTCCGGCGTGCATCTCCATTGTGGATTCGGACGGCAGTCTGCGTGACGTCGTAGCCAATACCGTGCGGCGCCGTCACTTAGAAGACGGCGTGCCCTGGCGCGATATCGCCGTCATCGTTCGTTCAACCGGTGATATCGGGCAGATGCGCCGCACCCTTTTGGCCGCCGGCGTGCCCGTGCACATTAGCCCTACCGACGTCGTCTTAGCCGAACAGCGTTTGGTTTCCGCCGTGCTGCTCGCCCTGCGTGCCTTGGAGGAAGACCTATCAAACTCGGAGTTGGAAGAATTACTCACCGGCCCCGTGGGTGGCGCCGATCCCGTCACCCTGCGCCGCCTTATCCGCGGTCTGCGCCGCTGGGATTCCACCACCCGGGGCATCGATAGCCTTCGCGGTCTTCTTTATGGCGAGCTTCCAGATTTTAATGGGCAACTCACTGAGCGCGAATACTCCATTCTGGAGCGTGTACGCGCGGTTCTAAGCGCCGGCCGGGACGCACTCGCCTCCGGGGCCTCGGTGGAGGAGGTCCTCTGGGCTGTGTGGAGCGCAACCGAACTCGATAACCGCCTGCAGGCTTCGGCGCTGCGCGGTGGTGCGACCGGCTCGCAGGCTGACCGCGACTTGGATGCAATGATGGCGCTTTTTGACGCCGCAGGCGACTACGTCGAGCGCCGCCCTGATTCCTCGCTGCGCGCCTTCCTGACGCATATCACCGAACAGGAACTTCCCACCGGTGTGCGTGACCGCCGCACCGCTATTCCGCAGGCAGTAGAGATCCTGACTGCGCACGGCGCCGTGGGCCGCGAATGGGATACCGTCATCGTGGCCGGCGCACAGGAAGGAAGCTGGCCTTCGCTAGGGGAGACCGGCTCCATCTTTGGTCAAGAAGATCTCATCGATCTCCTCGACCACGATATTGATCCCGATACCCCCGTCAGCCACGTTGCCTCCCGTTTGGCAGAGGAGCGTCGCCTCTTCCATGTCGCTACCACGCGTCACCGACAGCGCCTGCTCATTGCCGCTGTGGAAAACCCGGAAGGTGATACGGTCTCTGAGCCTTCGCGCTTCATTAGCGAATTCGCTGGCCGTGGTGTGAACGTGCCTGGCCAGGCTGCGCGTCGGCAAGCAAAGCAGGCGCTGCGCCGCACCCAACTCCCGCGCGAACTGGGCCTCGATGTGCCCGAACCCGCACCCGTGTCATTGCGCGATGGGCTCGAGGTAGATCCCCTCGATGTGGCGGTGCTGTCGGTGCCGGCCTTTGTCGCACAATTGCGCCGCGTAGTTACCAATCCGGAATCCGGTGAGGTTGAGCGCAAACAAGCAGCGCGCCAGCTCGCTCGGCTAGCGGCAGCCGATATCCCTGGCGCCCACCCGGAGCAGTGGTGGTCTGCGCGCTCCGTTGCAGCTGAACTGCCGCTGCATACCAGCGGCAGTTTGTCACCCTCCCGGGTGGAAGCATTACTCAACTGCCCGCTCAAGGCCGTGCTAGGAAATGTGGCCGAGGACCCAAGTACCGAGGAGCACCTGCTCCGCGGTACTTTGGCGCACGCCTTCTTTGAAGCCGTTGGCCGCGGAATGGATGCGGAAAAGGCCAAGCTATTGGTGATGGAGGCTTTCGAGCGCATTCAGGATGTACCGCAGTGGCAATTGCGTTTCAAGCTCGATGAGTTTTCCACCCTGTTGGACCGCGCCCGGGAATGGGCGCGCCAATCCGAGGTCAATCAAGAGCTTGCCGGTGTGGAAATCCCCGTAGGTGTACGCGTCAGCGAGGAGGTGCGCATCGGCGGCTATATGGACCGCCTGCTTCGCGATGGAGAGGGAAATTACTTGGTGGTGGACCTCAAGACGGGTAGAAGCATGCCGGCTAAGAAAGAGGGCGAGGACCATGTGCAGCTGATGACCTATCAGCTCGCGCTTGCCCATGGCGCATTTGACGGCCACCAGGTTCACGACGGCGAAGGCATGCCGCGCCAGGGCGGTGTGCTGGTGTATCCGGGTGCGACCACCAAAAAGATTGGTGAGATTTGGCAAAGCGATAAATCGCCGGAAGCCCTGGAAGAATTCGCCGCACTTCTGCCCCCGCTGGTGCAGGAGATGCGCGGCCCGCGCATCACTGCGCGCACCAATAAAGACTGCGATAAGTGCCCAATTCGCTCCATCTGCCCCGTGCAGGAAGAAGGAAGGATGACCACCGATGCCTAAGAGCAATTTCTCCCCAGAGCAGATCGCTGCAGCCTTGGGCAAGGACTTTCCGCCTACCGAGGAACAAGCCCACGTCATCGAAGGCCCATTTAGCCCCAAACTCGTGGTTGCCGGCGCTGGTGCCGGCAAGACAGAAACTATGGCCTCGCGCGTGGTGTACCTGGTGGCCAATGGCTATGTGCGCCCGGAGCAGGTTCTCGGCCTGACCTTCACCCGTAAGGCGGCGCAACAGCTGGAGCAACGTATCCGCCGGCAGCTGATTAAATTGCGCGATTCCGGCCTCATCCCACCAGGCGGTGAGGTGACAGAAGCGCTAGAAAACATTGCGCCGAAGGTAGCTACCTATGACTCCTATGCGGGAGAACTCGTTCGCGAATACGGGCTCTTGGTTCCGGTGGAGCCCACCGCACGCATCATCACCGAGGCCGAGCGTTATTCCTTGGCCTACGATGTGGTGCGCAATTACACCGGCCAGCTGGAAGACGATCGCGCCCTAGCCACGATTACCGAGACCCTGCTGAAATTCAGCCAAGATATCGATAATGGGCTGAAAGGCACCGAACACATAGCGCAGCACGCCCGAGACTTCCGCGCGGATATCGATAACCTGGAAAAGACCCCAAAAAATGGACCTGAGTACAGCAATGACCTATTAAAATACCTAGCCACGCAGGACCGTCGCGTGCAGTACGTGCCGCTGCTGGAGGCCCTCCACAAGGAACAAACTGAGCGACAAGTCATCACCTTTGGCGAGCAGATGGCCGTCGCTGCCCGCGTAGCGCGCGACCATCCTGTGGTGGGCAAGCAACAATCCCAGCGCTATAAGGTCGTCATGCTAGACGAGTACCAAGACACCTCCTATGCCCAGCGTGTGCTGCTGCGCAGCCTCTTTGGTGGCGAGCAAGAAGGACTATCCGTTACCGCTGTGGGTGATCCCATGCAGGCCATCTACGGGTGGCGTGGTGCGACCTCTGAAAACCTCACTGCCTTCGTGGAGGACTTCCCGGTCGCGCCGGGCACACCCGCTCCGAAGGACCAGTTGACCACCTCTTGGCGCAACCCCTCTGGCGCGCTGGATTTGGCAAACTTAGTGGCTGAGGGGGTATTCGAGGGAGGTGAACGCCCCGTAGATGCGCTCTCAGCCGCACCGCACAAGGGCGAAGGTGAGATTCAGCTGGCTTACTTTGACAGCGAAGCTCGCGAGCGCGAATTCGTAGCCGAACATCTTAGGAAACAGTGGGAAAAGCGTGAAGGCGATATCTTCAGCGCAGCGGTTCTGGTGCGGAAGAACAAACAATCCGCAGCAATTGCGGCGGCTTTAGATAAAGCGGGCGTACCCAATGAAATCATCGGGCTGGGCGGCCTTTTGTGGCAGCCAGAAATCCAGGACCTCGTGGCTATTGCCACCATGCTCGTGCGTCCAGAAGATCTTCCTGCGGCGGTGCGGGTGCTGGCGGGCCCCATTTGTGGCCTGGGCATAAGCGATATTCAAGCCCTCGCTTCCCGTCAGCGCAACCTGGCCGGTGCGAGGGAAGAGCGCTTGCGCTGGGAGCCGAGAATGGACCCGGAAGACTATCTGCGTGCGCAGTTAGAAGAGGTCACCGCTGAGGAACCGGATCGGCGTGTGGGTTTGGCCGATGCTTTGGCGGATTTAGGTGAGCGGAACCGCTATACCCCGGAGGGCCTTGCCCGCATGGAAGAAGTATCCGCCAAGCTGCGCCACCTGCGCACCTATTCGCTTTCCAAACCGCTGGTGGATATCTTCGCCGATATTGAAGCATTGTTTAATATCCGCACCGAGGTCCTTGCCCGAGGTAGCGCAGGTGGTGCTACGCACTTGGACAAATTTGCCGATATTGTTGCTAGCTTCCATGGTGATTCCCTCTTTGCGCTCCTGGACTATTTCGCGCTAGCGCTAGAAAAGGAAGACGGTCTGGAACTCGGTGAGGTTCCTGCCGCTACCGACCGCGTGCAAATTATGACCGTGCATAAGGCAAAAGGCCTGGAATGGGAGCATGTGTGCGTAGTGCATGCAGATTCTTCGAGCTATAAAGCGCAAGCCGATACCTTCCTAAGAAGCGTGGATAAAGTCCCAGGCGATGATGACTACATCGAGCTGCCAGAAGATGCGGTGAAACGGTCGGATTTCAATAAGGCCTGCAAGGCCTTCGAAGCAGAGGATCGGGCTATTAAGGCTGAAGAATCGGCGCGCCTTTTCTACGTGGCTTTGACACGCACCGAATCCACCCTGACGGTGACAGGGTCGGGAACCAACAGGGTAGCTAATAGTTCGAAGAAGCGCCCTTATGAGTATTTGGAGCGCCTGAAAGAGCGATTCCCGCCGTACGTGGTGGAGTGGTCCGTCCCCGACGAGCCGTCCGAGGATGATCATGGGGAGAGCGCACAGTTCCCAGCGCTGCAGGCCAGCCCAGAAGCAGTTGCCGGTGCGGACCTAGTCCTTGCAGCAATGGAGGAACTGCCAGATTTGAGCCGGGGTGAAACCTTTGAGTTATGGGAGCAGGAAGCTGGCGCTCTCATTGAGGAGCACAAGGCCCTGCAACAGCCGGTGGTAGACGTTGAGCTACCCAGCGAGCTGACCGCCTCTGACATGGTTGCGCTGCGGGCAGACCCGCTTCAGTTTGCCCGCAGGCAGCGCCGCCCCGTGCCGTTTAAGCCGAATTCCTATGCCAAGCGCGGTACCGCCTTCCACGCGTGGTTGGAGGGCCGCTTCGGCAGCCCGGCGCTATTGGGCGAGGAAGAACTTCCGGGAATCGATGAACCGGAGGACTTCGATTTGGAAGAGCTTAAGCAGGCCTTCCTGAACTCCGAGTGGGCCGAGCGCCAGCCGGAGCACGTGGAGGCGCCTTTTGAAATCACTATTGGTGAGTCCGTGGTGCGCGGGCGCATGGATGCGGTATTCCGCTTGGAGGATGGCACCTGGATGGTGGTGGACTGGAAGACCGGCCGCCCACCCCAGGGAGAAGCCATGGATGCTGCCAAGATACAGCTAGCGGTGTATGCAGAGGCCTGGCGCCGCATCCACGGCGGGGAAAAGATTCGTGCCGCATTTTATTATGTGCACGATGGCTTTACCTTCGAGCCTGCCCGCCTTCCGCGTGGGGAAGAGCTGAAGAAACTCCTTGAATCGTCAGTTGAGCACCACAAGGGCTAAGGTATGTGGGCGGTTGCGTAAGCGCGCAATCTCTTGGGCAATCATTCGAGACCAGAAAAGAAGGCTGGACTAGTGGCCAAAAAACGTGCGCAGGCAATGAAGTCACGCTTTAGAAGTCGCTTCTTGCCGCAGGTCGAGCTGTCTTCGCAGCCGGACCACGCGCTCATTGATGTCATTACGGTGCCGAGGGATGAAAATTCCAGCCCGTGGCGTCAGCTGGGCAAGCGTGTGCTGTGGGCTTTTGGCATCGTTGTCTTCGTGACCATCGTGGTCTATGTGGACGGCGGTGGGTATAGCGAGGACATGTCGTTATTGGACTCCGCCTACTATGCGGCGGTGTCGCTGACCACCGTGGGTTACGGCGATATCGTGCCCGTGTCCCCGCAGGCCAGGTTCATTAACTTAGTGCTTATTACCCCTGCCCGCCTGATCTTCCTTGTTTTATTGGTCGGCGCGACCTTGTCCGTGTTGACGGATAAGGCCCGCCGTACTTTCCAAATCCAGAACTGGAGAAAGCAATTGCGTAACCACACCGTCGTTATCGGATATGGCACCAAGGGCGCCGGAGCCGTGGCCGCGCTGCTGGCCGATGATGTTCCGTCCTCCCAGATCGTGGTCATCGATACCAACCGTGCGTCCCTCGCTCACGCCGAGCACCACGGATTGGTCACCATCTTTGGTTCCGGCACCAAGCAGGACGTGCTGAAGATCGCTGGGGTAGAGAATGCCAGCTCCATCGTCGTTACCCCATCTTCGGACGATACCGCGGTGCTGTGTTGCCTCTCCGTGCGAGAGCTTGCGCCCAAGGCCAAGATCGTGGCGTCGGTGCGCGAGTCCGAGAACCGTCACCTCTTGCTTCAATCCGGTGCGGATTCCGTGGTCACCTCTGCGGAGACGGCTGGTCGACTGCTGGGCCTGGCCACCGTCACCCCGACGGTGGTGGAGATGATGGAAGACCTGCTCTCACCCAACGAGGGTTTCTCCGTAGCCGAGCGCGCTGTGCGCGAATTCGAGGTGGGCTCCAACCCCCGCCACCTGGCAGATATCGTGCTGGCCGTCCTGCGCAATAACGAGCTGCACCGCGTGGATACTGCGGATGCCTCCGCGCTGAAGCCGGGCGACCGCCTGCTCTACATCAAGCATGAGATGGAGCAACCCATCGAGGTCATGGACGATGATGACGAGGATTGAATGTTCCTCCCAGTAACCCCTCATGGCCAGGTACCGGTTACGGCAGCGGGGGAGCCGGTGCTGGTGGAGAAGGTTCCCGGGGGCGTCGGCAAGCACGCAGTAGTGGACCTAGGTACCCTGCAGGCGTGCGCATATCCGGAGGACGGTGCTAGCGAGCTGGGCCGGCTAGAAAGCGCGACGTTCTTTGCGGACCAGCCGGTGATTTTGCAAGCCATTGCGCTGATCCGCAATCGGCGCGAGCAGCGCTTTGATCCGCGGACCGGCTACAAGCTGGACTACCCAGCACCGGGAATCGTGGGGCGCGATCCTGTGGACGAGCGCCGGATGGTTTTCCCACGCCTGGATCCTGCCGTCATCGGGCTTATTCGCCTCAGCGGAACCGACCGGATTTTGCTGGCGCGCAATCGTCGCCGCACTAGCTTTTTCTCCCTGATCGCCGGCTACGTTGAGCCGGGCGAGACCGCGGAGGCTGCTTTTGCACGCGAGGCCCTGGAAGAAACCGGGCGCAGGGTGGACGATATTCGCTATTGGGGCTCGCAGGCGTGGCCACCGAGTGGTTCTCTTATGCTGGGCTTTTGTGCAAGCACGGCTGATGTCCACCCCACCTGCCATACTGATGGGGAATTGGAAGAAATCCGGTGGGTGGAGCGCGCCGAGCTGCCTGAGCTTAAGCTTCCACGTCCGGGTTCAATTGCACACACGATGATTATGGAGTGGTACCACGGTGACTAAGCCGGATTTGTCCCTGCTGGATGAAGATCAGCTGCGCGCGGCCACGGCGCCGCGCGGGCCCGTGTGCATCTTGGCCGGCGCGGGTACGGGCAAGACCCGCACTATTACCTATCGCATTGCCAACTTGGTGGACCAGGGTTTTGTGAGCCCGCAGCGCGTGCTTGCGGTGACCTTCACGGCGCGAGCGGCCGGAGAAATGCGCGACCGCCTGCGCACCATGGGCGTGGCCGGCGTGCAGGCGCAGACCTTCCACGCGGCGGCGCGCCGCCAGTTGAAGTACTTCTGGCCGCAGGTAGCAGGAGATCTTCCGTGGCAGCTGCTGGATAATAAATTCCCGCTGGTTGCCCGCGCGGTGCGCTCGGTGGGGCTGGATAATTCCAAGGACATGATTCGAGACGTCTTGGCGGAAATCGAGTGGGCTAAGTCCGCGCTGGTCAGCGCCGAGGATTATGAGTCCGTGATCGCCAATACGGACCGCAGTGCGCCGGCCGATCCGGCCAAGGTGGCAGAGGCCTTCCGCCGCTATGAGCAGGCCAAGGCCACGCCGGACATGATGCACTTGGACTTCGATGACCTCCTCATGCACATCGCAGGTGCCATCGAGAATGTGCCGGCGATTGCAGAGACTTTCCGGGAGCAATATCGCACCTTTGTCGTCGACGAGTACCAGGATGTTACTCCGCTGCAACAGCGGGTGCTCAATGCTTGGTTGGGCGAGCGCGATGACCTTACTGTGGTGGGCGATGCTAACCAGACCATCTATTCCTTCAACGGCGCCTCCCCGGACTATCTGCTCAATTTCTCCCGCACGTACCCGGATGGCACCGTGGTCAAGCTGCAGCGCGACTACCGCTCTACGCCGCAGGTAACGGACCTGGCCAACCGGGTCATCGGCAAGGCCACCGGCCGCGCGGCGGGCACGCGCTTGGAGCTGCAGGGCATGCGCGAGCCCGGCCCAGAGCCCACCTTCAAGGCCTATGAGTCCGAAGAGATTGAGGCCCAGGAGGTGGCCGGCCAGGTCCTTACTCTGCTGGATCAGGGTGTGCCGGCCTCCGAGATTGCCATCCTGTACCGCATCAATGCCCAGTCGGAGCAGTTTGAGCAGGCGCTTGCCGACGCCGGAGTGGTCTACCAAGTCCGCGGCGGCGAGGGCTTTTTCCGCCGCCCGGAAATCCTGGAGGCTATCCGCGTGCTTATCGCTGCGACCCGCCGCGAGGACCTGCCGGATGACCCGGTGGCTATTGCCCGGGCCGCGTTTGTCGAGCTGGGTTTGAGCTCCACCGAGCCGCAGGGCGCCCAGGCCCGCGAGCGCTGGCAGTCCCTCAACGCACTGGTAGGGCTCATTGAAAAGATTGTGGAATCAACTCCTGGCATCGATCTCAACGGGGTGCTGGGGGAGTTGCGCCGGCGCTCCACCGATAAGCAGGCCCCAGCTATGGAAGGCGTGACGCTGGCTACCGTGCACGCCGCCAAGGGCTTGGAATGGGATGCGGTATTCCTCGTGGGGCTAACGGAAAAGCTTTTGCCCATCAACCACGCCATTAAGGCTGGCGATGAACAGGTAGAAGAGGAGCGCCGCCTTTTCTATGTGGGCATCACTCGCTCACGTGAGCACCTCGCGCTGTCGTGGGCGCTGGCGAAGACTACCGGCTCGCGGGCTTCGCGCGAGCGCACCCGCTTCCTCGATGGCATCGTCCCGGCGGCCGAAGATGCCTCCGGCGGTAGTTCTCGCTCCCGCCGCCCGAAGCGCTGCCGCGTGTGCTCTGGTCCGCTGGGCACACCGGCGGAAAAGGTCATTGGCCGCCATGAAGATTGCGAGGGCGGCGGCGATGAAGAGGTCTTTGCCGCGTTGCGCTCGTGGCGCTCCCAGGTAGCGCGTGAGGAAAAGGTACCGGCTTATGTCATCTTTTCTGATGCCACCCTGCAGGCGATTTCGGAGGAATTGCCCTCCGATGAAGCAGAATTGCTCTCCATCTCCGGCGTAGGACCTAGCAAGCTGGAGCGCTACGGCGCCCAGGTATTAGAGGTCATTCGTTCGGTTCGTAGCTAGCAAGGTTGGTCTTGCCGCCGAAGCACACCGGACAGCGTGGATGCGCAATGACGGTGCGCTGCTGGTGGTGTCCGTAGATATCGACCTCCCATTGCTGGCCGGGGCGCGGCTTAGCGGTTGGCGCGCCTGGCGGCAGCGGCCGCCCCCTCAGCCGCCGGATGATCACCTGCGTATGCGCCGCAACCGCATCGCGCACCGCGGCTTCTGGCGTGCGGCGCACGCGGGTGAGCTGGGTGCTGATGATATTCCAAAGCGGGTCCATATCCACGCGCGCCAAGTGCGCACACAAGGGGCAGGGGCCTTGGCCCCGCAGCCGTACTGGCCCGATGACGCCACGGTTGTCCAGCAAAGACACCGGAATCCACGTGGTTGCTGTGCCCGCGAGTGCATTCGCGCAATCCAGCGGGCAGTGCAGCTGGTCCACGGCGAGTACCGGATACATGCCGTCGAGGTCGTGGATATAGGAAAAGGCATTGTCTTCCTCCAGCGGGATGCGCACCTGGAAGCCATCCTCCTCAAGGCGCGCGCGAAGGTTGTGTGCCAAGGTGGATTCTCCCATGAGGACAATGGTGTCCGTCTTTTCGGCGGCCTCCCTGTGCGGCCAGAGGATGCCATAGTCCAGCGCGTCTTCAATCAGGCTCAGCGCCGCCGCTTCCTCAAGCCCTGCGGCACGCAACCGGTCAGACAGTTCTTCTGGGGACACTGGTTCGCGGGCGGTGTTGAAAGCCGTCGCGACGGTGAGCGCGCTTCCTGTTTCCGCAACCCCAACGCGGGTGGCATCCATGCCGAATTGGATCACCGTTTCTTCGCGGCAAAACACTGCGCTGCCGGGTGCTAAGACCACCTGGGTGGCAGAAATCCCCACGCCTTTAACCCCTTCCCCCGAAGTATGTGGTCTCCATTGCACCACAGGTACAATCACCTGTCATGTCGAGCACGCAACCTACCGCACCGCAGCCCCCAGAGGTCAAAGTCATTCGCTCTGCCAAGCGGAAGAAAACCGTGCAGGCGCGCATGGTGTCCGGGGTGCTCGAGGTACGCATTCCCGCGTGGATGTCCGCGCGCGATGAGCGCGATGCAGTCGCAGACATGTTGGCGCGGGTGGAAAAGAAGCAGGGCAGTGGCCGCCGCACGGACGCCCAGCTCGAAGAACGTGCGCGGCGGCTCAACGCGGCGTATTTAGATGGCCGCGCGACCATCGGTTCTATTCGGTGGGTGAGCAATCAAAATACGCGGTGGGGTAGCTGTACTACCTCCACCGCGGATATTCGGCTGAGCGACCGGCTGCAACACGTGCCGGACTATGTGCTGGATTCAGTAATCATTCACGAGCTCACCCACACCTTCATCCCACGCCACGGGCGGGATTTTTGGCAGTGGGCGGACAGGGCACCCCACGCTGAGCGGGCGAAGGGCTATCTTGAGGCCTATCAGCGCTGGGGCTGCTAGTTCTCCTCGTCCTCGTTGCCCTTCTCCTTCTTGTCGTCTTGGTCTTCCGGCTTCTCGGACTCCTTGGACTCGTCGCCCTGCGCCGCAGAGGTATCCTCGCCGTTCTTCAGCATTTCCTCTAGCTTGGCAAACTCTTCTTCAAAGCCTTCATCCGGGCCTTCGTCCAGCAGGGAGTCGATAAAGGCAGCCGGGTTATCAAGGTGCTCCGCAGTAGGCAGGAAGTCTGGGTGATCCCAGGCCTTATCGCGCTTTTCCGCGCCTACGGCGACGGTGGCGCGGCGCCATAGCTCAGCGGCCTCAGAGACCTTCGGGGCATTAAGTTCGATGCCGACCACCTTGCTAAAGGCGTTCTCGGCGGAACCGCCGGTGCTGCGGCGGTGAGCCCATGCCTGGGTCAGCTTCGAGGTCGACGGGATGCGCTCGCCCAGTGCCTCAGTAACGACGTGCTCGGCCCAGCCTTCCACCAGTGCCAACAGAGTCTCGAGGCGGGATGCAGCCGCAGTGTTCTTGGACGTAATGCGCGGGGAGAGGTCCATGCCCTGCAACTTGCTCATTGCATCCTGGATTGCCTGTGGATCGCCGGACTCGAGGTTGAGTTCGCGGGTGACTTCCTCCAGGTGGGAGGTATCAATAACCAGGCCGATGGCATATTCCTCCACGGAGGAGACGATGCGCTCTACCAGCCAGGGCACGTGCTTGAACAGGCGCTGGCGGGCAGCCTCGCGGGCGGCAATATAAACTAGCACCTCCTGGCCAGGAACATTAATCTCGCGGGCGACCTTCTGGATGGTCTGTGGCAACAGTGCCACGGTATTGGCTGGGGCGATGGGCAGGCCGAAATCGGAGCCGGTCAGCGCCTGGGAGGCCAAATCGCCCAAGGCGTGGCCGAGCTGCATGCCAAAGTTCATGCCAGACATCTGGTTCATCATCTTGGTCATGGGGCCCATCATCTCGCGGGCCTCTTCCGGCATGGAGTCCAGCTGAGCATCATTCATGTGCTCTGCCACTGGGGTGACCATGCGCTGCCACGCCGGCATGGTCTCTTCCAACCACTGCTTGGAATCCCAAGCCTTGGCCGTGCCGGAGGCGGTGGGCAAATAAGTGGCGTCATCAAGCCAGAGCTCCGCCAAGCGGACGGATTCCTCCACGGCCTTGGTATCATCCGCGCTTACCGCCTTGGACTGCGAGATCTGCTGCAGGGCGATGCGCTTAGCCATGTCGTAATTAACGGGGCCGGAGTTTTCCGGCGAGTTCATGGAAGAGCCCATGCCGGACAGCATCTGACCGAACTGGTTCAGCATGTCACCCAGGCCGCCACCATTAGCGCCGCCGAATGCGCCGAACGGGTTCTGGTCACGACGTCCGTCATTATCGTCGTCATCGTTATTGGGGAAAGAAAAACCGAATCCGTTGCTCATGCGTCCTAATCTACCGGCACCATCCGGCTACTTTCCATGATCCCCGCTACGCTGACAGCGAACACTACGGCAAAGGTTGTAGGGTATTGATCCGTGAATTCTCCTGCTAGCCGTCGCGTCCGCACCATCGCCTGGGGTGCCATCCCCGTCGTCCTCACCGGTGCGTTGGTATCGCTTGACCATATCCCCGGCACCGATGTGTCTTTGACCGTGCCTTATGCCGCCGAGGGTCCAGGACCCACGGTGGACACATTGGGTGAGGTCGACGGCACCCAGGTGGTAGATGTTAAGGCGCCGAAAACCTATGACACCGACGGCCACCTCAACATGACCACGGTCTCCGTGCGGACCAATATGACCCTCGCGCAGGCGCTAGGCCGCTGGATGATGACCGATGACACCATCGTGCCCATCGATACCGTCATTCCGCAGAACATGAGCGATAAAGAGGTAGAAGAGTCCAATAAGCAGGCCTTTACCCAGTCCGAGTCTGCAGCCACCGTGGCGGCCATGGATTACCTGCACCTGCCGGTAAAGATCACCATCGCGGAAGTTTTGGATGAGGGCGCGGCGCAGGGCACGCTGAAGAAGGACGATGTCATTACCGCAGTAGACGGCAAGGAGGTCTCGGAGCCGGGCGAGGTCCAAGACGTCATCAAGCAGAAAAGCCCTGGCGATAAGGTCACGCTGACAGTCAAGCGGGGCGGCAAGGAGCAAGAAGAAGAAATAGAGCTAGGGGAGAACCCTCACAAAAAGGGACAGGCAATGCTGGGCATCGCCATGCTCTCGGTCCCGCAGGACGATATAAAGGTCAAATACAACCTGCAGGATATTGGCGGTCCCTCCGCTGGCATGATGTTTACCCTGGCGGTCATCGATAAGCTCAACGAGGAAGATCTCACCGGCGGCAAGTTCGTGGCCGGTACGGGCACAATTCAGGAAGATGGCAAAGTAGGCCCCATTGGCGGCATCCAACATAAAATCGCTGCGGCGCACGAGGCCGGAGCGGAGCTCTTCCTCGCGCCGAAGGATAATTGCTCCGAGGCCGCCGCGAGCGACCACGGCGATATGCCCATCGCGGAAGTTTCCACCTTGGATGAGGCAGTGTCCACGATGAAGAACTTCGCGGACGGCAAGGATATTAAAACCTGCCAGTAGTCGGCCTACTTAGCTAGGCCCAGCTCCTTGATCTTCTCTTCCGGGTCTTCCTGGTCGGAGGAGATCATCTGCTGCATAACCATGCCTTCTTTATTGTCCACCACGGTAATAACAGCGGTGGTGCCCAGCGTGGACCAGCCCACAACGCGGTCACCGCTATCTTCAATGACCTGCGAGCTGCGCAGCTCGGTAAGCACCTGCGTGGTCTGCTTTGCCTTGGAGTGCGAGCGGAAGAACTGGAACTGGCCTACCTTCGGCCCAGAGCAGTTATAAGAGTCATCCCCGCCCGTGGAATCGCAGCGGTCGAACTGCGCGAAGAGCTCCTGTGGTGCCACGGGTGCGAAGATGTCATAGGCCTTGGACACAGACTTTTCCATCTTTTGGCTACCAGGCTCCTTGCTTTCTGACGCCGCCTCCGAACTTGCCGCCGCACTCGACTCGACGCTGGACTCAGCGGCGGACTTAGAGCTAGATGCGGTGCTGGTTTCCGCAGTGACATCCGCTTCGGAGGTAGCGGATTCGGCGCCGGCAGTGGTGGTTTCTACGGGGGCATCCGCAGGCGCGGCATCATCCGCGGAACAACCGGCAGTGCCCACGCCTACTCCCAGCAGTAGTGCTGCTGCGGTGGCGCGGGTGGCGGTCAGGCGAGTGAGAGTAATGCGTCGCACGGTAGGAAAATGCTCCTTAGTCGCAGGCGAGAATTGTCACTTCAGTCTAATCTAGCTCATCCGGGTCTTGGTTCAGCCCATAGCGCAAGGCCGCAATGACCCCCGGAGCTACCTGGGGGCCGCCGCGCAGCTGGATGTCATCTTCCGCGAACGGTCCGGCCGCTTCCAACTCCTCCTCGGTGGGGCGCAGCTGCAGCAACGTGGTTTCGATGCCTTCCTCTCGCAGCGCACCGGAATAAAGGCGCGCCGGGCGAGGGGAGGGGTCCTCGCTGGAGGTATCGCGGAACTTAATCTCTTGGGCCAAGATGACGCCGGCAACCTCCCGCGGCCAGGCTAGGCGGGAGACATAATCGGCCAGCTGCTCAGAACCAGGCTCAATGTTTTCGGGCACATTATCCTGCACGATGAGGGTAAGCGGCGCCGCGTCCTCTTCATCGAGCGCGGCAAGCTGATCGGCTACCAAGTGGGTGGGAACCAGCGCGAAGATGGTGGGCCGAGCGTCCCAGCCTTCGGCGTGGACGAATTCCACGGCTTCGGTCATCGCGCGGTTTAAAGCTGGCTGTGATAATTCGGGGGAACTCATGAACATCCTTATTCGTTATCTGTGTATCGCTTCCTTAAGCTGGAAGAAGTCTACAGGTTTTAAATTCGCACTAGTTGATTGGAGCTGGCGTTGTCCTTAGGGTCATCCACACCAGCCGCCCCGTTGAAGCGGCCCCCGCGGGTCGCGACAATCATTGCGGCCATCATTGCCGTCCTCTTGTTCTTCGGCCCCATGCTCGTGGGCATGTACACGGATTGGAGGTGGTTTGGTGCGATTGAATACCGGAACGTCTTCACCACCGCGATTATTGCGCGGATAGTCCTCTTTATCATCTTCGGTCTTGTGGCCGCTGCAGTGGTGTGGGCCGCCGGCTACTTTGCCTGGCGCGGGCGCCCGGATTCGCTCGACTTGGGAGACCTGAACTCGCCGGTGTATCAGTACCGCAAGTCCATTGAGAAGTCCATGGGTGTCTTCTTCAAGGTCATCCCCGCCATCGTGGGCATCATCGCCGGTTTCATCGGCCAGTCCAATTGGCGCACGGTCCTGCTCTTCCTCAATGGCCAGGAATTCGGCGAACAAGACGCCCAGTTCCACCACGACCTAGGTTTTTATGCCTTCACGTTGCCAGTTCTAAAGATGGTGGTTAGCACCCTGTCCATCTTGTTGATCCTGGCCTTCCTCATCGCGCTTTTCGGCCACTACGTGCTGGGCGGCATCCGGATTGGCAATAAGGCCGCCGGTGTGCGCGGATCCATTTCCCGCCCAGCCCGCCTGCAGCTGGCGGTAACCGCCGGCTTGTGGATGGTAGCCCAGGTCATTGGCTACTGGTTGGAGCGCTATGAGCTGCTTAATACCCAGCATGATCTCTTTACCGGTGGTTCTTATACCGATATTCACGCCTACCTACCGGCGAAGATCATCTTGATGATCATTGGCGTCTTCGTGGCAGTGGCCTTGTTTATGGCCGTTGTCATCAAGGACCTGCGCATCCCCGGCCTGGCCGTGGTGCTGATGCTGCTGTCCTCGCTGGTCATTGGCCAGGCATGGCCGCTGC
Source organism: Corynebacterium sp. ACRPE (assembly GCF_022347435.1). Taxonomy (NCBI): domain Bacteria; kingdom Bacillati; phylum Actinomycetota; class Actinomycetes; order Mycobacteriales; family Corynebacteriaceae; genus Corynebacterium; species Corynebacterium sp. ACRPE. The sequence continues at coordinate 22,905 of NZ_JAKRNA010000014.1, forward strand.
TGATGGAACGCTTCTCCGTACAGCCCAACCGCCAGGCAAAGGAAGAAGAATCCATCGCCCGCAATATCGAGGCCACGCGCTATGCCTATGGGCTCACGGAGGAACACGTCACCTATGAAGACAACTGGGGCGGGGATGATGTCTCAGATGACAAGGTGGCCTCCGATAACGCCACCATCAATAACCTCCGCCTGCTGGATCCGGAGATCCTTTCTCCTACCTTCACTCAGATGCAGCAGTTGAAGAACTTCTACGGCTTCCCAGAGACGTTGTCGATGGACCGCTACGAGATCGACGGCAAGAAGCGCGACTTCGTCGTCGCCGCTCGTGAGTTGGATCCGAATGAGCTGCGGGAGAACCAGTCGGACTGGATTAACCGCCACACCGTCTACACCCACGGCAACGGCTTCGTGGCAGCCCAGGCCAATAAGGTCGACGAGGTGGCCCGCGATGCAGGTTCTGCCCGCGGTGGCTTCCCCATCTTTACCGTGTCTGACCTACAGACCCAGGCCGGTGAGTCCGAGGGCGAAGGCGAGACCCAGGACGCAGAGAAGTCCCTTGGCATTAAAGTAGACCAGCCGCGCATCTACTACGGTCCGGTTATTGCCGGCGCGGCCGACGGCATGGATTATGCGATTACCGGCAAGACTGGCGATAACCCGGTCGAGTATGACACCGATAGCTCCACCTACACCTATGACGGCAAGGGCGGCGTTGGCATTGGCAATATCTTTGACCGCACCATGTACGCCGCCAAATACCGCGAGCTGAACTTCCTGCTCTCGGATCGCGTCGGCAGCGAGTCGAAGCTACTGTATGACCGCGATCCGCGCGAGCGCGTGGAAAAGGTTGCACCGTGGTTGACCACCGATTCCGCTACCTACCCGGCCGTGGTTGATGGCCGCCTGAAGTGGATTGTGGATGGCTATACCACCCTGGAATCCTTGCCTTACTCCCAGCGTGCCTCGCTTTCCGACGCCACCCAGGACACCCTCAACCCTGATGGCACCACCCAGCGCTTGGTCAATGACAAGGTCGGCTATATCCGCAACTCGGTCAAGGCCACCGTCGATGCCTATGACGGCACTGTGGACCTGTACGAGTTCGACAAGAATGACCCGGTGCTCAAGGCTTGGGAGGGTGTGTTCCCGGACGTCGTTAAGCCTGAGGCAGAGATCTCCGATGAGCTGCGCGAGCACTTCCGCTATCCGGAGGATATGTTCAAGGTGCAGCGTGACCTGTTAGCTCGCTACCACGTGGATGACCCGAATGTCTTCTTCAATAACGATGCCTTCTGGTCCGTGCCGAATGATCCCACCGCGGAGGAATCTCGCCAGCTCAATCAGCCGCCGTACTACGTGATGGCCGCTGACCCGGAGACCGGCAAGCCGACCTTCCAGCTGACCACGTCTTACCGTGGCCTCAACCGCGAGTTCTTGTCTGCGCACATGGCCGTATCCTCCGACCCGGAAAACTACGGCGATATCACCGTGCGCGTACTGCCCACCAATACACAGACCCAGGGCCCGAAGCAGGCACAGGATGCGATGATGTCCTCCGACCAGGTTGCCCGCGACCGCACCCTATGGGAGGGCACCAACGACCTGCACAACGGCAACCTGCTAGCCCTGCCGGTAGGTGGCGGCGAAATCCTGTACCTCGAGCCGATTTACTCGCAGCGCAAGGACCAGGCTTCTGCCTTCCCGAAGCTGTTGCGCGTGCTCGTGTCCTATAAGGGCCGCGTGGGCTATGCCCCGACCATCGGCGATGCCCTCGAGCAGGTGGGAATCGACGCCAAGTCTGCCCAGAACATCGAGGAAGTTGACGGCGATTCCGAGGACAAGGACGGCGCCAAGGATGAGGAGAAGAAGAACGAGTCTAAGGACGATAAGCCTTCGGCCCCGGCTTCCGCTCCGTCTTCTTCCGACGAGGCGGGTGCCATCGATGACATCAATAAGGCCCTGAAGGGGCTTGAAGATGCGCGCGATGGCTCCTTCGAGGAATACGGCCGCGCCCTAGATGAGCTCGATAAGGCTGTGGAGTCTTATCAGAAGGCGGACAAGTAGTTTCGGCTTATAATCGCGATGGATTAGGCACCTGCCCAGCGGATTTGGGTAGGTGCCTTTCCCTATGTATAGTTACATGAGTCGCCGGGACAGAGCGAATACACTTTGTGTTAACGCACTGTTCAAGCGCAGATGATGGAAGTCATCTCGACGCGGGGTGGAGCAGCTCGGTAGCTCGCTGGGCTCATAACCCAGAGGTCGTAGGTTCGAATCCTGCCCCCGCTACCAACTTCCAAGCCCCTACCAGTGGAAACGCCGGTAGGGGCTTTAGTTATTTCTCTTAAGGCGCACGTCCTGGGACTCAAATTGGGACTTTAGCGATGGCATTTTGTCACTTAAGTCGGTGTGGAAGTGATGCCGCCCGACACGCCCCTAAGCGTTACCCTTCGCGCGGTTGTGGGACATAAAAGGCACTGCTACCCTCAGCCTAGGTATACAAATTCTGGAGCTTTCACTGTAGACGGTGATCCGATTTAATATGTTGGGCGAAACTCTTCTTTTTACAACTTACTTCCTCGCTCGAGAGTCTGACCTTGAACAATTCCATAAACAGTATTTAAAAAGAGTGGATAAGGCTCGAGAGATCACGCAGATACTCTATGTAACTGACGAAATTACACATGGAGGAGATGAAGTAATTCGCGAAGTCATGATGCAAGATTTCCGTAGGGATATGCGAGACTTCGGCACTTACCCATTTGATGAAGATGAATGGGGTTTGTATAGCCTTTCATGTGTAGCTAAAGACGTTGACGAGCCCGCCAGTGAAGGGTCTAACATGTCTAGGCTATGGTATGACCTAGCTTTGGGCGAAGAGACAGTCCCTAGGGAATTTACCAGTCAAGTAGAAGCCGTTAATGTGTCGAGCGATGGCAGAGGGTTCCCTCTGGGATCTATTTGTGCTTGATTGTCATCCAGAAATTCAACGGAATATCCATATGATAAATGCCGTCACCTCTTGATTAAGGCGTCAGTGTGTAGTCTGGGCGACTAGGCTAATCACTGGTGCACATATCCGGTGGCTTCATTTCTGGTACTAAATCGCTTCGCGAAGCACCAATAGCCAAAGTTTTTGACAGTCGAGTAGACGCACGTATCGCGCGATTTAGAGACCCCCACGCCATATCATCCCCACCATCGTTGTATTCCCACACCACTTCTCGCGTTGATCGCCGCGATAATCATGGGCCACAGCCAAGTATCCTCGATCTACAAAACGCTAGACCGTAGGCTGAGTTGTACGAAGTTGCTTCTTTTCTCTTACCTGCATCCTGATCTCGCCATGTATTTGACTGGAAGAATTCTCTATATAGATGACGCGACGGTGGAAATGCAACAGGCTCCATTTGCCCAGGAAGAGTTAAAAACGGTTAGCGATATGGCGGATACGCTGGTGCCTCTTACTATTTCAAAAACACCACTATATGGCTCTAACGATGGCAGCGACGTAGTTCCTCAATGAAGCGTCCTGGGTTTAGTTCCGCTTCTTTTACTACCCCCAAGGCCCGTGGACGTCAGTGGGGGAAGTTGAGTTGGCGACCTTGCAGTGGGTGCCTTGGTAGAACACCAAGCGTCTTCACGAAGCATTGGACTACGCCACCGCGCAGAAAGTAGAAATCGAGTACCATCGCACCCAGCCCGTCAATACGGGGTAGTAAAAGAAACGGAACTAAACCCAAGACGATTCAGATCCTTCCAAGAGGAATTCTATGAAAAATAAGAACGTATTTACGTTAATGCTCTGCGTGCTCGTTGTTGTAACTAGCGAACTGCAAACCGCAGGTATGATGCCATACGTTGCCCAAGATATCAATGTAAACGTTGGAAAAGTGGGCATTTTAGTTACTTTTTACGCATTAGGAATGGCATTAGGCGGTCCTGCGATCGTATTTGTGCTCCGCAAAACGCCCCCCAAAATAGCCCTAGTGTCAGCAATGTTGTTGTACAGCCTCTTGGAAATGCTGACAATTGCCCACTCATCCATACTGTGGCTAACCCTCTTTCGTTTCCTAACAGGATCGCTATCGGGGGCTGTCTTTGGTCTCGCCCTGTCCTTCGCTGCCAGAACTGCTTCTCGAGCAGAAGAAATACCCAAAGATATAGCCTTTGTCCTCAATGGTCTTATGATTGGGGGAATAATTGGAATGCCAATGAGCCATGCCATCGCCGAGTCAGTTGGGTGGCGGTGGAGTTTCATAGTCCTCGGCATAGTAGCTGCAATCGTAAGCGGAATAGTCTGGGTCACCCTGCCATCCCTAAGCCCAGCAAACCACGAAGAAGATGCGGAAGACAGGAAACAGCTTAGGAAGCGGTCCCTCTGGGTTAGGTATGGCGTTAGCTTACTCACAATTGGCGCCGTATATGCAGGTTTTTCATTTTTCACGCCTGTCCTTCAGGAGGAATCAGGCTTTTCGGCCAATACAACGAGTCTCCTACTTCTAGCCTATGGATTGTGTACTTTAATTGGCAATTTTGCGGTAGGAGCCATAGCTCAAAAGGCTGCTACAACTATCCTCTTCGTAGGGCATACGGTAGTGCTTATTTCAATGCTGTCGATTTACTTCTTGTCTGAGGTAAAACTTACTACCGTAGTAGCAGTTCTTGCAGTCGGCCTTCTTGGCGTAACTATGAACCCAGCACTTGTAGCGAGAGTAGCGGAGGTTGGTGGCACAGGAAACATGGTAACTAGCATGCACACAGGTGTTATCACCATGGGAGTAACTGTAGGCACCGCAATAAGTTCACTAGTCATCGAGAAAAACAACGGAGTTGCATCGTATTCCGGTCTCGTTTCAGTGATTCTTGTGATCATGGCTTGTCTTTTAACTGTCATGTCATTGCGACAAAAGGACCAAAACGTCTAAAACCCTCTTCAAAACATGCCTCGACTTTCAGGATAAGAGCATCAATTGAAGTGTCCCAGGTTTTTGTTTCGCTTGAGTAGATGGGAAAATCTTCGAACATACCAAGGAAATTTGACCAGGATGCCAAGGACCGTGTGGGCGGGCCTGGCCCCCGGAAAGTGGACACGTCGGGGGGTAGCTATGCTGCTTGGGTCAGTGTAGCTGATGTGAGTGTTTCGAAGTCATCGGGGGCTAGAAGGCCGCACCAAGAGTGTCGTCTGCGCGTGTTGTAGCGCATGCACCACCGGAAGATTTCCTGGCGGCAGATAATGGGATTGTCGAAGACTTTCCTATCACGCAGGACTTCACGCTTTAAGGTGGCGTTAAATGATTCTGCTAGGGCTTTATCCGCACTCGTTCCTACCGATCCCATTAACTGGCGCACACCAAGTTGGGCGCAGTGGTCCCTAAATGCCTGTGAGGTGTACACGCTGCCATGATCGGAATGGAAAATTGCCCCTTTAAGGCTTCCGCGGGCCTTTCTGGCATGAGACAAAGCCTCGATAACCAGCGATACCCGCATGTGATCCGCGAGTGCATGTCCGACGAGTTTGCAAGAGTAGACGTCGATGACCGTGGCAAGGTACATGTTTTTGCCACCCTTACAGGGCAGGTATGTAATGTCGCCAACATAGACGTGGTTTGGCCTGTCAGCGGTGAATTTGCGGCCTACTAGATCTGGCATGACGCGGTGACCAGGCTTACGCTTGGTAGTGACACATCGGCGGCGCTTGGTAAAGCCTTTGAAGCCCCCTGGCTTTTATGATGCGTGCGACCTTCTTGTGATTGATCGGGCCGAAATCCGTATCGCCGTTGAGGCTTGCAGCAATGCGTTTTGCACCATAAAGCCCGTGCTCATCATCAAAAGTGGTCTTGATTCGTGCACCAATAAGAGCATCGGAACACATCTTTAACCTGCGTTTTTCGCGGGTTTGCACCCATTTATAAAACGAGGAGCGATTGAGCTTTAACACGTGGCACATCCGCTTGACCGAGTATTCGGTTCGGTGGTCATAGACAAACTGGAAGCGGATTACCAGCGTGTCTCTTCGGCAAAATATTTCGCGGCCTTGCGTAGGATGTCGCGTTCTTCGCGCAGCTTTGCGTTTTCTTTTGTCTCACTGGCGGATCCGTTCGGAATCATACGCCGCCTGGGCTTTATCATGCACGGCTTTAATGCACGCACGCTTTCCGGTGCCGTACTTTTTGACCCAAGAATGCAGCGAGGCACGGTTGATACCGAGCTCTGCTGATGCTGCGTTCAGCGAGAGGTCCTCATTGTTCTCATAGACAGCCACAGCATCGCGTCTGGACTATTCGGAGTACCTGGACATGATGGTAGATTACCTTTCTTCCCAGCCCGACTGGGCTAGATATCAGGTGTCCACCAAAAAGGGGTCAGGTCCCGGTGTTCCACTGTGGGCGGGCAGATTCCCTCTGACTTCAACTCGACGATTGCCCTGGCTAGGGAGGGTGCTTTATCGCCGTTGATCACTCTGGGATACCCGGCTGACACATTGGATCTGACGGCCTTGGCTAGGAAACGCTTCGCTGCGGCCACGTTTCGGTTCGGAGAGAGGTAAAAGTCCAGGGTCTGACCACCGGCGGCGATCGCCCGATAGAGGTAGCACCACCTGCCGCCGACCCGGATATAGGTCTCATCCACCCGCCAGGAACTGGCCTGCCAGTCAGGTACCTGCCGGTACCACCGTGTTTGCTTGTCCAGATCAGGGGCGTATTTCTGAACCCAGCGGTAGATCGTGGTGTCATCGACCGGCACGCCCCGCTGAAGTCATCATTTCCTCCAGAGCGCGGTAGCTCACCCCGTAGCGGCAATACCACCTACTGCCCACAGAATGATGCCACGGGGGAAATGACAACCGGAGAAGACACCCATGGCTGTGTCTATTTCACGTCGCCCTTCCTACTGCCCCAACTTTGCAACAGCACCAGAGAGAGCATAAAAGAAACGTAGCGGTTAACCGCTACGCTGTGTTGTGGGGCTTTTTACTTTTTACGGTGCACTAGTGGTTCGTTTCTTTCCTCGGGTGATTGCGACGATATTCCTCGACCAAGTGAGCAATACCCGGCGCAGCCTGGGACAGCATCCAGGTCATAAGCGCTATAAGAACCCCTATGACGATAAGTGTTAACGCCAACCAGCCCAGTGTTGGGCCGATGCCGTTGGCCTCCTGGACGTGACCCCACAAGGCAGACACGCCGTCGGGTATGCCGAGCATACTTAGCAGCCCCTTCCCCAAGGCTCCGACAGCAACGAGTGCGATAGCAACGAAGAGAACACTGGCTGCAATCCACGAGGCAGACTGGCAAGCCTTAATAAAGTTCGTGTTCGACTTTTCCATATCGTCGTTATACTGCTTGCGTTCTGCGCGTATCTCCTCCAGCAGTTTTTCGTTGGACTCCTTCTCATGGAGCAAGGCACTGCGAGCCTTCTTAGATGCTTCTGCTGCCTCGTGCAGGCTCTTAGACTCTTTCGACATTGCCTCAGATACAGCTACTTCTACCAGCGGTTCCAGGCTAGAAGTCAGGCTGGAAGTCATCTGAGCGTTCAGGCTCTGGGCTACTGCTTGGCTGGAATCCTTGTCGAGATGGATGGGGCTTTCGGCTGCTTTGAGTACCAGCTGTTGCATCCTTGTCAGACGCGACATCTGCTCGCTTATCTCGATTAGGTACCCTTTTACCCCCTCCAGGCCGTTGGGCAGATCCTCGATGTTCTTTATCAGACCCAGGATCATCTGCTGCACGTCCACCATCGCTATCTGGAAGTGACTGCTGCTCACGTAGTTCTTGTTTGCGGCGAGATTGCCTTTTACGTTCCTTAATTCGCTTTCCGCTTGCGTCAACCTCGTCGAGAAGTCGCTGGGCAGAGAACTGAGAATATCCCCTGTATTCTCCGGCAGACTCTTCAGTTTCTCCTGCAGCGTCTTGATAGACTTCTCCGCCTTGTTCAGGCGCGGGCTGAGAACCTTCAAGACGTTTTCCATCTTGCCTTTCGCCGCTGCTTGGGCTAGCTCCGTCATCTCGGTCACTGAGACCATGATTTAATACCTCCTGGGTGTAATAGTTTTCTTCCTCCTCGTCATCGAGAAGGCTGGAGCCGTATTTCGCCTCCAGGTCGTCATCATCGGTTGCATTAGCTTGAAGTGCTGCAAGCTGCCGCGCAATATGGGCTGATTGAGCCTCGTTAACGCGCTCGGTCACGCCCTCTAGCGAGTAGCTGCGGCCCAATTTTGAGCCAGCTTTAGCTGCCTTACGCTTTCGAGTACGCCCGGCCTTCGTGGTGTTCGTGAAGTAGGCATCCTCTCCGTCATCGTCGACCAGGGCCACGGTTAGCGACTCACCCTCGGTTTTTGAGTTGGGCTGCACTTTTAGAGACAGGTTGTATTCGCCAGCAACCTCTACTGCCTTCACCAGTGGGTCGTCAGCATCGGCCACCCGTTCATCCGCGCACAGCTCATCCATGCGCTTGCGGGCGAAATCCGCCCACGTGGCTGCGGTCAGCTCATCCACGCCCAGGCCCGTCGAGTCTGTGGACTTGCCCTCCTTGCGTGCCCTGCGCTCAGCAGGAAGCAGCGATATTTCCGGCTCCCGCTCCAAGACACGCATCCCCAAATCGCGCATCAGCTCATCGTTGATATTGCGCAGCTTGTACCAGTTGCGCATATCCCGAGGCGCAGCCTTCTTCGTCTGCGTATCGTGGTTGGCAAAGACGATATGGTTATGGACACAGCCGCTTTTACTGTCGGTGTGCGTAGCTACGGTAAACGGAACTCCCGTGCCCTGCGTCAGCCGCATCGCCAGCTCTGAGCCAGTCGCATTAGCCCGAGCTACATCAGCCGGGTCATCCTTATCCAGCTCGTCTTTAGCCCACGATTGGATATAAATAATTGCTTCGTCAGTGCGCTGAGCCGGAGCATAACGCTCCATTTCTTCCACACTGGCTTCCATGAAGTCCACACCCGACCAACGGCCAGCTGTAGCCTGTGGCGAAAAAGATTCAGCGTTAGGTTGAACCGTGCATAAAGCATCAGCTCGCACCTCACCCTTGCGGGCATTGTCTGCCGTTCCATAGACGGCATAGACCGTTGCCGCGCGGATGTCCTGGCTGTAGTTAATCTTGATTGTGGACAAAGTCCTTCACCTCTTTACGAAGAGAAGAAACCTCGGAGCCAATCGTCTCTACAGCCTCAGACACGGGGGCCACGCCGTCGATATTCGCGCGGCGAGCCAACTGGTTTAGATTGACGCCAATCCGCCGCAGTTGGTCGTTCATCTCGTCAAGGCGGCGCAGCGTGTCCGGGGCCAAGCGCTTTTGCGTCAGCACACTCTCCTCCTCTGCGAGGACATAGAGAGCTTCCCGGAACACGACGGCCTTTTGCACCCCTACGACCCGTGCGACCTCCTCGACAAATCGGTCTAAATCCTTATCGAGGCGCACGGTGGTGCGCGAATATGTCGAGAACTTGTCTCGCATATCCACCTCCTACTTATCAGGCTTACTGTGGCAGGGTGGCCCCAACTGCTTGTCGCAGCCGGGGCCACAGCCTGTTTGTAAGGGTCACGCTTCTCCGGTGTCGGCCCCCTGAATCTGCTGCGCAGATTCAGGCGTACTCGCCACCGTCAAAGACGGCCCTCACAAACAGGCGGCCAGCAAGCCACTCGGGCACCTCCGGTGCCTCGTGGCGCTGGCGAGGGAGATTCTCTCCCTCGACCCTCTGGCCCTACGCTTGCGGGCCATTCTGGCCCGCGTGCTCCGGGCCTGCGGCGGGATTCTGCTGACTCTGTGGAGTCCTCGGAATCGACTGCGGAGCCTTTATCGGCTCCTGCGTTCCGCCGCGAGGTGCGCCCTCGTGTCCCTCGGACGCTTCACGGGAGGGGGCCTCCCGTATACCGATTTCTGCGAACAGTTCCCTTACGGAACCGCCGCGAAATTTGGACCACTTGCTTGAAGGCTCATAAGCGCAGGCGTAGAGAACTTCGCCTAATTGACGCTTAAACTCCTCAACCTTCTTGGCTTCTTCGGCTTCTTTTTGCTCCCGCTCCTGGCGGAGAGCTTCAATCTTTTTTACCGACGAAGCGGTCTGAGACTTCGTAATCATAGTTCTGGTTCCCATCCTTTACTGGTGTCTTTTTCTTCTGGTTCATTCTGGAAAAGTGGGGTGAATCGCGGGTTTTTGACCCGAGGGACACGAGGCTTCTTTTCCCGCGGCGGCTGCGGTGGGTAGCCACCTTGATTCTGCTTTTTCCGCCGCGACTGAGCGCGCTCATCGAGGGTTTGCTCTAGCTGATCAAGCTCAGCGTCAACCTTTTCTCCCTCCGCTTTAAGCTGCTCCAAAGACACTTCTTCTTTTGGGGCGTGCTGGGCAAAATCGTCCAGAATCTCCTGGACTCGGTTGGAACGACGGATAATATCGGCGCGGTCTAGACCAACCAAACCGGCGATAAGCCCCTTCGCAGACTCCTCCGCTGCGTACCTGCTCTCCTCCATTTCCGCGCCTGTTTTAGCTCCACTGCGCGGCGCTCGTGGGGCGCTCGGCATCCGTGGTGCTCGGGGCGATTGTGGCTCCATATGTTCCTCCTTATCTTGGGTTGCGGTGTATTGGTGCCATCGGGAACTCGGTCTAAGCACCCGATGGTTCAAGACTTAGCTGGGGTGCTGTTGCTTGCATGGTTAGCGTCTCTGTGACGATAAAAGTGCCTATAGGAGGGCCGCGAGAAAGCTTCATACCAAACCGACCAGGGGGAGGGGTGCTAGACATAGCCATCACCGCGATTCAGCTCATCGGCAAAGGCACGAACAGCATCCATATCGGCATCGCGTAGCACCGTCGAACGCCGATCCTTCTTGCTCATGTGATCCCACTGCGCTCGGGTAAACTCACCCATCCCCAGAGAGGACAACCAATCCACCTTCTGAGCCACGGAAACACGAACAGCCAAACGGTCAACGACGACGAGACCGGCCTTATGCGCGGCAACGAGTTCAGTGAGTAGGGCACCGTCAGCAGTACGGATACGACGACCCCGAGCAGACTCAAATCGCCTAAACCATGTATCCCAATCGCGACCCGTGCGCAGACATCCGGTAGGCCGGTCATCACCGGTTGTCCCATACCGAACCAACTGCATGTGACCAGCAATCCCACGAGCACGCTTGTAGTCATCAATCGAATCCCAGGCACGAGTTTCAAACCCAGCCATCTCGTTACCGTCAATGATGTCCACCCGAAGCGAGTCCCGTAACGGTTCCCGCTTGAGGTCGAAGTCCAAGGCGGACACCGCAGGCGTGAGGTCCACGGGGTGGAAGTCCACCCGATTCACAGACCTCGACAATTCACGGAAGGGAGGGAAAGACGTGTACGGGTTCGGTATTTTGCCCTCGCGCGTCAGAGCCACGTCACGGAACCAACGACGCTCATCGATAGTCCCTCGTTCAATCCCCTCTGGCACCTTCAACCCGGCCTTAGCTAAAACTCCGTGGTCATGTAGGGAGACATTGCCGCGCGTAGAAAGATTCACGAGGTCATCTTGGTGGTGCTTGATTTCCCAGACAGTCGGATCACCGACAAGAGCCTGGCGCGCGTCCCGAAACACGTCGGCGATGCCAAAGCAATCGAAGTGCTCGATCTCCTCAACCGAGGTGATGAAGCCGTCGGTCGTGACCGACAAGATCGGAATCGTGTTGGCCATCGCCAGAAGAAGCGCGCGGACAAGCGATGTCGTCATAGACGCGTGATAGGGAGAAGTCACAGATGACCCACCGATGGACTCCATCTGCTCGGCCCATGCGTCCCAGCCGTTGCGCTCCGAGACGTCCTGAGCCAACTTTCCGTACACGGAATTCGTGGCAACCTTCACCATCAACTCCTCAGGAGACCCTTTGCCGAACGCCTTCTTCGCAGTCGCACGATCAGCAACCATCTGCTTAAGGGCGAAGCGCAGTGACATCGACGGAGAACCGTCAGCATTATTGAGCAACCTCATGCGATAACCGATTTGCACTCGCACCGCCGCCCCCAACATCAATGCGAGATACAGCTCAGGCCCAGCACACCAAGCACCGTGAAAGCCCGCGTACTCACCAACATCGTCACCCTGCGCGGCACCTGCACCGTGCGATGTACGTGGATACAACACGCAATCACCCTCAACCGTTGGCAGACAAGGGACTTTCACATCGGGTGGAAAGTCCCAACTGACATAGGCGACGACAGGTGTAATAGGCCCAAGGGGGAAATCATCGAGCGTGAGTTCCCGGTCTTTCAAGACCTCCTCGATGCAGCCGGTCTCGTAATCAACATCGATCACCGATGCCATTGCGGACGGGTACGCAGACTGGATGTCATGGTCGAACGTTGGATATGGGTGATAACCCGGTGACAAGCAGCTGTTCCAACCGCCGTGGAACGACATCTTGAACGCAGTGTGAGACTGGTTGGCATCTCCATCGACAGGCACAAGCTCGCGACTGGCGTAGTACGACAGGTCGTCATGCTCCTCGGATGCACTCGGATCAGTCTTAGCCACCAATCCACGGAACTGTATGAGGAAGTCTCTCTTAGAGGAAGCACCCATGTACTGCATGATGCCGTCACGAACAGCGCTCGCACCGGCACCAGACAGAGTGACAGGAGGCACAACGTTAAGACCCCACAACATTGCCAGATACTCGACCACGATGACAGCGTCGTTTACCCCATATTCGAGGAACGTCAGCAGATCGTCACCGCGCATAGCGGTCATGTCCTCGATGGCAACGCCCACATCGAGCTTCGGCACACCACATACGTCACCGAGGACTTCAAGACTCTTCTGCCCCGGAGCCGACTGACACATCGTGTCACGCACCAGCAACGAAAACGGCAGCCAACGGTAGCTATTAGAACCCTTACCAGATTTGCGCATGAACCGGGCAGGCTGCAAAGAAACCAAACCGCCCGAAGCCGATGTCACACGGTGCAGCACGTCGTTGTACTTCCCACCACCACTACGTTGAACCGGGGGCCTGCGAAATGCGGTCAAATCGGCGTTCGCAAAATGGCACGCCAACACCAGAGGGATCGACCTCTTGAACACTGCATCGCGGGTGGCGATATAATCAAACCGGTCATCAGCGTCATCACAACGCACATCACGAACTAGAACGCCGCGAGGATCAATCTGCGGACCCTTGCCACGCGCCAACACATGTAGACCCGCAGCAAGGGTAACCACATACAGCGCATCCTCCAAATAGATGCGATCACCTGCCAGCGGCAACACGACAACCTCCACAAGAACGTCATCGTTGAGTGGATCGGTGCACGCGAACTGGTAACTATCGATGGTGCGCTTAGTGACGTCGCCTTCGGCGTAGGTGAACTCGGTATCAAAGCCGACCACATGCGCCATGCGACCAGTACCCATAGACCGCACCGTCGGAAGCGCTCCAAACTCCACAGGACCGTCACCGGCACGAGACGGGTCAGCGACACACTCTGAGTCGCCATCATTAACCCCTGCAACCGCATCGGCATCCACCGCTGCTGCGGAGCCACGACGACCGGGCGCTCCGGCCCGGCCATTCTGTCTCTCCCCTAGGGGATTTTGGCCTGAAACGACTTTAGGGTCTTGACCAGCAGGAACGTCCGTAGAACTGCCTGAAATCGTGGCCAAGGTCTCCGAGACCTTAGCCACAGATCGAGGTTCACGACGTACCAAAACGGTGAAGTACGACGGGTCAGAACGCCCAGGAACGTCGACGGCAGTGTCGACGAGGCGTGATTGCCACTCGGTGCCATTCACGTCAAGCTCGATGAGTTCATGCTCATGACGCACCGTGTCGGGCGCGTCCTTGGGGGAGATCTCTATGCTCCACGACTCGTTCGCTGTCGTCATGGCCTCTCACCACCGACAACACGCCCATCTAGCCACGCCTCAATATCGGCGATTCTGTAGACGACGAGGTTGGCACCCACGCTGGCGTATCTGGGCCCTTTGCCCTGAACACGCCAGTTGTTGAGAGTTTGAGGGGCAATCCCGATCAGGGATGCCGCTACCGAACTTTTAACCGCAATAGGCTCGGCATGATCGACCAGTTTTAAATTAGAAACACCTTTCAAGGTTTGCTCCAGACATGCTGAAAGGGCCCCGGCCTAGCGGTTATCCGCTTTGGGGGCCTGCATATCCGAGTTGCAAACCTTGGGCTTTTATTCTGCCCGGTGCCTCGGTGGCCAACCGTCTCAAGTACGGCTGATTACATTTTACCCTACTTGTGAGGACAAATCAAAGATCGGCGGAAACATCGTAGCCACGACACTGTCCGGTACAGGGTCGATAAGATCCATCGTCAGTCCTTCACCTGCGGCGAAGCGTCGTCCGGTGCTAGGCCGGTAAAAGGTGAACGGCAACGTTTGATCGGCTTCGTTCTCCAGGAGCTCGAGTCGTGCCAGGAGGTGTTTGCGCGCATCGTGCAGACGCGGGTGTCGCTTCTGACGGCCTTTCGTATCGTTCTTCACAATGGCGTCCAGATACCTTAGTTCACGAGCTACGGCGCGGATTTCACCGTAAGTTTCAAGGGCGGTAAGCAAGAGCTGTGTCACCTCCTCGCGGGAAAGTGGGGGAGTGAACAAATCGAGAGCGTCAACATAAAGCGTGTGGTTATCGTCAACCAACGTGCGCAGCACTTCCTGGCGTCTACGCGCGACGTCGTCGGTAGACCATTTTGCAGGACGTTCTGAAGGATCCATACCAGCAATGATAACAAATTCGTACCTATTACAAAAGTGGGTCTATAGTGGTGTGTATGTCCAAGCAAATACGTGCCGCCAGAACGAAACTAAGCCCTGGGGAAGATTCCATCGATCGCGTCGTTGATGCTTTGCCGCCGCGTGGTCCATACGAAGCGAAAATCACCGTCCGACTATGGGACGGAACGACTTACCGCCCGACAATCCGGGCAAGGACAAAGGGGGAATTCCGGCGAATTGCCGTCGAGAAGCGGGACAGCAAGCTCAACTCGACGTCGACCAATTGGGATAAGAGTAAGAACTTCTCGGCGTTCATTACCGACGTTTCTAAGCCGGCCATCCAGGCGGCACGGCTGCGGCCGAACACGCGCGCCCGGTATGAGCTCGCATTGAAACAGGCCGAAGCACAGCTTGGAAAACATGCCATTGGCGAGGCTGTGAAATTCCGAACTCTCGAACGCGCATTGCAGGCCATCGCCACCGCAAACGGGTCGGAATCCGCACGGCAGGCCCGTACTGTCGTGAGCAAGTATATTCTGGATCAACTCATCCGCGAGGGCGTTATCGACCACAACCCGTTACGCGGAATCAGTATCGACCTCGGCGAGGTCAAGAAGGGCAATAAACCGCAAGGTGGTCACGCCCTGACGAACGCACAATACGACGCCGTTGTAGACCATCTCATTGCACGCGATACGGCCAGACCGTTACCACCGGGTACGGACAGACGAGCAAGCTCCATCGCAAAACATGGCAACGTGGTTGCGCTGGCACTACTACAAGCGGGGACGGGACTTCGCATCTCAGAGGCGCTGGCGGCGACGAGACAATCTGTAAAAGTCGCTAATGGGCAAATCGCGATCAGCATTACATCTGATCAATCCAAAACGCACAGAGGCCGTTCTATCCCGTTCCTGGACAAGCGTGTCGAAAAGTTTTGGTTAAACCGGCTCGACGGACTAGGAACGACCGACCCACTGATCCCTTCGCCAGGAGACAAGCAGGCGCACTGGCGCACCGACAACGCCGTGAAAGCGTCAGCGGTTCTGTTTAAAGATGTCGGCGCGCAGGTCCAGGACGACCACATCGCTTTAATGAGATCCCATGACTGGCGCACGGTGCTCAATAACCGGGCCATCGCGCGAGGGGTGCCCGCCCAGGTGCGTGCAGCCTACTTCGGGCATGACGTCGACGTGAACACGCGCAACTACACGGATTGGACTGATGTCGACGCTATGCGGGGAGCCTTGAATCTCGGTGAAGAAAGTGGGACTCAAAACGGGACTTAAGAGTCGGTAATCTGCGGTAAGGCGCAGTAAGGCCCAGTATGCTTATACCTCTCTAATCAGCAGGTAAAAGGGTAATAACTGCAGGTGGCTCGAACTTGAGGGTGAGAACCCAGAGGTCGTAGGTTCGAATCCTGCCCCCGCTACCAACTTCCAAGCCCCTACCAGTGGAAACGCTGGTAGGGGTCTTTCTCGTTTTATGCTGAAAGCGCCATTTGGTGCACTAGGCTCAAAATCCTGAACCGCGCAATCCCGCAACCGGATCTGCGCTTCACAAAGAGATCACTGCAGCACAATGACGCGGATATGATGATTTTGCCAAGAATTTCGATCCTGACGTCGATACCTATACTTGGAACGACGTGAGAGCCATCGAGGTAGAGGCACACACCTCGGTCGGATTCAGCCAATCTGAAGCGGAAGCACTAACCGATTATGGTATCGAGAAGCTCAAGCAACAAGGCTTGTCTCAACCTACAAATATCCCGTGGAACCCTGGAGTGTTATAAGAGTGTTAATGCAGCCCACCAACGAACAGCTGACGCAATTTCAATCGAACCTCGAAGACGTCGTCACGCCAACCATTGAACAGCTTCACACGCGAATCCAGGAAACAGGGCCCCTGTCATCTGATGACGCAATCAGATTCGTTGCAGATATCACTGCGCTGACAATATTCGAGCTGGCCGAGCGACTTGACGGAAACGCTGACAAAACCGGCGCCCTCAGCTACAGGTTCGCTGCAGCAGAAGGGGAAGAAGTGCGCCTGCCTGCCGAAGTGCTCAGCGCCATCACCGGATGGCTTTCCGCTCCAAAGGATCGAAACCCCCTCGCCGGGAAGACCAGCCATCCGTACCCCTTCGACTTTTACGGAGCCAAAGACTATGCATAGCGATTCCGCACTGCTGCTCATCGGGCGACTGTATGCGAGAGTTTACGACCAATCCATGGACTCGGATGCCGCCGAGCACCTCCACCATCTGTTGAGCAATATTCATGACACCACCGCCATCGATGAGGCCATCTACGCCTACCAAGGCGAAATACTCGGAATCCTGCTGGATTCAGTGAATCAGTCCGACTCGCTCGAGTTGTACACGGCGAGTACGTCGCAGCGCGAGTCTCTCAACTTGGCCATCACCGCCCTCGAAGATACACCTCAGTCTATGGCGGCACTCGACGGAATTGCGCAGTTGGCGCAGGTTGAACCACCAGCTCCCGGCCTAGCCAAAATCGACATCCCCACGGAAAATCTCTCGAGCGACGCCCGAAAACTTTCAGAGCTCGGCCTCCACCAGGGCATCGCCATTTCGGTCCCGCATTTGGGCATTCCGATCTTGGAAGGCGACGAAACCACTGACATCTCCACCTCGTCTACCGTATTGGGCGAGCAACGTTACGCCTCTGCCAAAGCCGTACCCAAGTGGCTGACTCACTTGTCGGAAACTCCGTCCGCTGGCTTCGTTACGTACCAGAATTCGCACGGCGAGACCCTCCAGGTCAAGTTCAATGCCAAGGGAAACTACTTCCCGCTTCTTCTCACGAACCATAACGGAGACCGCCATCTCGACAAACTGCCGTCCGCGAGACAAGCCGAAAACCACATCGTGGCCTGGCTCTACAATTCACAATCACCGATTATCTAGCTGCCACTCAAAAGCGGTTTGGTTCTGTTTACTTTGGAGATAGAAAACTGGGGGGCCTGACCCCCGGCGTGTCTACTTTCCGGGGGTCAGGCCCATGAATGTCATGCGCAGGCTAAAAACGGTGGCCTGATCAAGATAAACTGATTGGTAAGGAATTTGTTGTGAAAGAAAGAACGATCATTCCGGGAATACTTCTTGGAATTGTCTTGGGCGTCGGAACCCTTTATGGCGGAGTGCTCCTGTCCACATGGCTTCCAATACCTTTCGTCTTCTATGGGCTACCTCTACCTTCATTGGTGGCGTTGGGTGTATTAGCCATGTTTGTCTACATGTTGAAAAAGGATCGGCTTAGCGACCGATCATGGCGTGCTTTTGCCTTCACATTCGCCGCAGCTTTCGTCGTATCAGCGTTCTTATGGGTGAGCACAATTTCTGGCTATGGAAACTTCGCATAGCCTATAGATATGGAACCGCTGTAAGGCCAATTACAGTTAGCCCCTCTAGATTGATGAACTGCTCCCCATTCGCCGATGAGGGCCATTTTCGTTTTCTTCGGCGGCCAGCGGCAATGGGCACGGCTTGCACTGGCTCTGGCTGAGGGCGCGCCGGTGCCGCTGCTCGACGAGCCTACGACCTTCCTCGAACCCGCCCACGCGAGTAGTGTTTTGGAGCTCGTTCGCAAGCAAGCCCGCGCTGGCAAGGCAGTCGTTGTTGTGCTGCACGACCACATGTTGGCTGGTCAGTACTCCGACACCAGGGCGGTTATGGACAACGGCGAGGTCATAGCCCAGGGGACTCCCAAGGAAGCACTGCGGAAGGATATTTTAGCCGCAGCCTACGGTATCGATGTAGAAATCTGGGACGATCCTTTCAGCGACGCCCCCGTCATCGTTTCCCGCGCTGTGCTCAAGGGCTAGAGCATTCGAAAGATGAACACCAAAGACCGCAGTTTGGAGTTCGTTCGCAGAGGCTGTAGATGATCGTGGCTAGAGCGGATTTCGGTTTCCGCTCCTCACCGCTATCCCTCATGGAACTCATCCTGTGGCTGCATGGTCTGTCATGGAGAGGGAAGCAATCAGGCTCTAGACAGTAAACCCTTATAAAGCTAAGGTAAGCCTATGCAAAAGAGAGACTTCACTAAAACGCGTGCGGTTATCGCACTCGTAGCCACCTTAGCCCTAGGCGTGGGCCTTGCCGCGTGTTCTTCTGATTCTTCTTCTGAAGGAAACGGAAAAAAGAAGATCGAGCGAGTTGTGGCGCTTGATTGGCGCTACGAGGAAATTCTCAAGGCCCTCGATGTGGACCCAGTGGGAATCGTGGAAATCGGTAAGTCGGAGGCACCGACCACTTTGAAAGGGCAGCTGGGGCAGGCGACCTCTGTGGGCCAGGCCAAGCAGCCGAACCTAGAGGTGATCCAGTCCTTGGAGCCGGACCTAATCCTGGCTAGCCCTACCCGTCAAGCTGATATCATGCCACAGCTGGAAGAGATTGCGCAGACGGAATCCTACCCAGATGAAACTTACTCGGACGTGCTGGACTCGATGGATGAGATCGCGGCCAAACTCGGCAAAGAGGAAAAGGCTAAAGATGTCCGTCAGCGCATCGAGGACAAGATTGCTCAGACCAAGGACACGGTAAAGCCGGGGAGTCGTGCGGTCGTGGCTGGCTGGTCCAGCGAGATGCTCTATACCTGGGTCAACCCTTCTTTCCCCCAGTCGCTACTGAGTAAAGTGGGCTATGACTATGCCTTCGAAGGCGAGAAGTCTTCTATCGAATCTAAGACTGATGTAGCGGAACTGACCGGCGATAAGCTCCCTGGAATGAAGGCTGACCGAGTCTTTATGTACAAGGACGTCGAAGCGTTTAAAAAGACGCCCTATGCCAAGGGCAGCGGTGACATCGTAGAGGTAGACCAAGATATCTGGTCGCGCGCTCGCGGGCCACTTTCCGCCGAGCATATGCTCGATGACATTATCGCCGCTGAAAAGTAGTGGCACCTCGAACTAAAGCCAGCGTCTGCTTGGTCCTTGCAACCGCTGCCGCTGCCTTTGTGTGGTGGTGGCGGCTCCGCCATGTTCAGGTGCCAGTTGATACCCCGTGGTTAGAAGAAGAGCTGCATAGCGTGGCTTTTGACCGTCTCCTTGCTACCACGGTGGTCGGTATTGCACTAGGTGTAGGTGGGTTATTGCTGCGCACGGCAACCGCGAATCCGCTCGCCGATCCGTCCATCACTGGTGTGAACTCCGGTGCGGCGCTCGGCGCAGTCGCAACCGCAATGTTTTTTGGGAGCGAAACCTCGAGCGTTGACCAGCTGCCCGGTGCGCTGCTGGGTGCGGGGATTGCTGTGGGGGTGACGGTGGGCGTCGGCAAGAGCGGTGCGATCCAGCGCATGGTACTCGTGGGCGTTGCCGTTTCCGCGCTGTGTAGCGCCTTGACCTCCATTTTTCTGGTGATAGATGAAGCTCAACTGGCGACGGTGATGTCATGGCTCTCTGGCCGGCTTGCCGGTGTACGCCTAAGCGATATTATGCCCGCGCTGGTCGCTGTGCTGGTCGTGGTTCCCTTGACCTTAGTCGGTGCAAAAACGCTGGACTTGCTCGTAGCAGGCGATGCCGTGGCCGGTGCTGTAGGCGCGAAGCCGGAGCGCATTCGGTTGGCGGCCATTGTGGCGGCGGTAGTGCTTATTGCTCCGGCCGTAGCTGCAACTGGGCCGATTGGCTTCTTGGGGTTGATGGCCGCGGCCGTAGCGTGGCGGGTGTGCGGCCCCCACCACCGCATGGGGCTGTGCGTGGCTGGAATTATTGGAGCAGCGGTGCTTTTGGTGGCCGATTCGGTTGGCCAGGCAATCTGGGTGCCGGCCGAGACCCCAGTGGGCATCGTGACTTCTTTGGCTGGCATGCCATTAGTGTTGTGGTCCGTCCATGCGCTGGGGAGGAGGAAGCATGCGGCATAAGAGATTTGTTGGGGTGCTAGTAGGACTCATCCTGGCGTTGGCGTTGAGCGCAATCATCGGCATGGGCGTCGGTGCGGTGATGAAACCGCCGGGCGAGGTGATAACCGCCTTCGTTACCGGAGAGCCGCTCATCTGGAAGTACCGCGCCCCGCGGATCTTGGTGGGAATCTGCGCGGGTATTGCCATGGCCGTTTCTGGCTGTCTATTGCAGTCCGCGCTACGCAATCCTTTGGCCGCACCAGATACGGTGGGTATTACCTCCGGCGGCGGACTCGCGGCCGTTTCGGTACTCATGGGAGCAGGCGCCCTGCCGGCCCACCTGCTGACCTTGATCGCCTTTATCGGTGCATTGGCTGGAACTGGGTTGGTTCTCCTTCTCGCCGGACGCGGGGCAAGCGATCCGGTGCGCCTGCCCCTTACCGGGGTGGCGGTATCTTTTGGGCTGGGTGCCATCACTGAACTGCTCTTGGTGCGCGCCGCGCCAGAAGCAGGAGCGGCCATGACATGGCTGAAAGGTTCGCTTTACGCCCGCTCGCTTGGCGACGCCACTATTGTTGCCCCCTTTATCCTTCTCGCCCTAACCATCGCGATGGTGGTAGCAAAACACCTGGATATGCTCGCGCTGGATGATTCCACCATGGCCGGCATCGGAGTGAGCACCAAGGCGTGGCGCCTAATAGCAGTAGCCCTGGCCGTTATCCTCGGCGCCGCGGGAGTCGCCGCGGCTGGTGTCTTGGGTTTCGCCGGGCTCATCGTCCCACATGCTGCCCGTTTGATTGTTGGTGCAAACCTGCGCCGGCAAATGCCCGTGGCGGCCCTAGGCGGCGCGGTCCTTTTGACTGTATGCGATACGTTCGGTCGCTGGGCCTTCGCTCCCACGGAAATCCCCGTTGGCGCGCTCATCGCGCTGATTGGCGCACCTTATTTCATTTTCCTATTGACTCGGCTGACCCGAGTGCGAAACGGAGGCTAGACATGACACTGACGTGTAGCGGATTAACCGTGGGCTACGGTGGCCCCGATGTGGTCAAAGATGTAAATCTGCACTTATCTAGCGGTCAAGTAACGGCTCTGATCGGGCCGAATGGCTGCGGCAAGTCGACGCTTCTCAAAACCTTGGGCCGCCAACTCACGCCCAGCGCGGGCGTGGTGTACCTCGCGGACCAAAAAATTAGTGAGTATTCCTCGCGTGCCTTTGCCCGTGAAGTTTCTTTCCTGCCACAACACCCCGCGGCTCCGGAAGGGGTACTAGTGCGCGACGTCATCGGCTACGGCCGCTATCCCTATACAGGGGCGCTAGCGACGATGCGGGCAGGAGATCATGCAGCGGTTGAGCGAGCTGCCTCGCGTGCTGGGGTGAGCGAGCTTCTCGACGTCCCCGCGGCAGACCTTTCCGGCGGTCAGCGCCAGCGTGTCTTCCTCGCTATGACTTTGGCCCAAGAAACACCAATTACCTTGCTTGATGAGCCGACTACTTACCTCGACCCCGCGCACCAATTGTCCATCTTGGATCTGATTCGAGACCTCAATGGCACCGGGGCCACAGTGGTCATGGTGGTCCACGATATGGTCCATGCCGCGCGTTACGCCGATAGAATCGTAGCCATGCGTGAGGGGCGCATTGTGGCCGAAGGGGCCACCGAGGAGGTGATGACCGCTGAACTCGTACGCGAAACCTTCCATGTTGAGTGTTTAGAGATGACTGATCCCTCCACCGGTCGACGCTTTCCCATACCCATTTCCGTGCACGCTCCTGAATTTTCTGGAACCCTAGAAGGAAGAAGATAAATCTATTTAAAGGAGTAAGTAGCAATGGCGAACGAACTAGGCCACGAGGTCGACTTGGACCGTAACGAATACAAGTACTTAGCTTCTGAGGATTCTGTGTCTTCAGCTGCTAAGTCTGACAAGTCCTCCGGGGCGGCTGCGGGTGTCGCTGCTGGTGCAGCTGCTGCGGGCGCCGCAGGCGCTGCCGGCCTGTCCAAGCCGGTCGGTAAGCCATCTGCGGACGAAGATGAGCCCACCGCAAGCAAGTATGAGCCGCAGAACCACGTTGTCGCTGGTGCGGAGGAAGAACATGTTGGCAAGGCCGCAGAGCAGCCGGACCTGCAGGAAGCGCTGGATGAGAATAACGCGGATTACGCGCCTAGCCAGCACATCGTAGGTGAGGCAAAGGAAGAGCACATTGGTTCCGCCCCACAGCAGCCGGACCTGCAGGAAGCGCTGGATGAGAACAACGCGGACTATGCACCGAGCCAGCACATCGTAGGTGAGGCAAAGGAAGAACACATTGGTTCTGCCCCACAGCAGCCAAACATTGATCTGGAAGCCTCGGGCGAGACCCCTACCTCCGTCAATGATCTGGATGTAGATCCAGAGATGTCTGGCGATGACCGCAACGAAGCAGATGACGTCACCGGCGAGGTTGGCAATGAGCGTTTGGACCAGCTGAAGGGGAAAGCATCGGAGGCAGGTAGCGCCGTAGGTGATGCCTTCCAGCGAGCGAAGGGATTCGTGGAAGACAAGGCTCACGAATACCAAGAAGAGACCACGAAGAAGGGCGGCTTCTTCGATCGCGTCAAGGGCGCCGTTCGTGATGCTCGCGAATCCATCGAGGATAAACGCAAGAATTAAATCCACGTTTGCTTCGGATTAAAGGGCCGTCTCCTTATGAGGAGGCGGCTTTTTTGATCGGAATACACTCGGCATTCGTCCGATCCATTGTGGATGCCGCAGAGGCAGAGAGGTCCTCCTTATTTGATGGGGTAGAAAAGCTGCACCTTTACTAAGGGACCCACAGGTGCTGCTTGTCAACGAACCCACGGCTGTCCTAAGGCGCTGCCGCTCCCAGTATGACCTGATGTTCAATTCCTGGTGAGCACCACAAAAAGGTGGAACGGACAGCTTAAAGGCAAGGTGGCTACAGCTATTGTTACCGCTTAGTCCAGCGCGTGGAGATATAGCCTGCTGATAAGCAGGCGCCTCGGCACGTCCACAAGGGGGCGCAGGAAGGGGAGGAAGGGCTCTGAGGCGGCGTCGATAAGCAATACCGTGCGACCATCGCGCAGACGCTCAAGGGTGAAGGTCTCCTCGCCGCGCTCGAGGTGTCCAGGGAGGGTGCCGTAGGTGAACCCGCAGCGGCCGTCTTCGTGGAAGACATCGACAACCCGGCAGCGAAAATTCAATGGCCCCAAGCCGAGGGTGACCTCCGCGCCGGGCTCAACAACATCATGGGTGGGGTGCACGCGGAAGAGACCACTGCGTTGTATTGACCAGCGGAAAAGCCGGTGTGCGGCGGTGTCAAAGTCAGCATCGATTACCCGCGACATATGCAGCTGGGGGAAGCCGGAGGTATCGGTATAAGAAAGCGGTGTGGGCATGTTCTCCATGATAGGGGAGGGGTGATCACCCCCGAATTCTGGAAGAAATATAACGGCTTGGACACAGTCACAAGAGTTTGCTGTTTCCACAATCTTTTCGTGCCAGTATCGAGCTTGCACGATGTTGACAACTGAAAGTAGGTACCTTGATGCTTCGCATTCCGCACCTTAAGAAAGTCCTGGTGGGCTCGGCTTTCGCTGGTGCGTTTTTCCTGGGTTCCCCGGCCGCAGGCGCCCAGGAAATGCCCCAACCGGATTTTGACTCCGCAGGGATTATTAACCAGGTCCGCGATGACCTAGCGGGGATCGGCATCCAGACCCCGCAGGTGGATAAAAATGTTACCGATGCTGTAGATGCTTCTGTACGCAATGCACAGGACGTGGCACAGCAGCATGCGCAGTACGCGGAGCCGCTGACTAATCCGAATCCCATCGGCCTAGCGGAGCAGGCTACCCAGCCGGAGTTTAAGCCGAAGGGCACCAATCCGAACTATAAGTGGAAAAATGATGGATTTTCCAAGGTAGCCGCGGGAAAGCCACAGGCTGATTACGTCCTACACCGTGTGCCGGGTTCCATGTTTGATGCCCCACGCATTCCAGAAGAGTCTGTTGCAGCCATGAATCAGGGTGAGTCCCTCTATGGTCCAGGTACCCCGCTCTACGTCAATGACACGACGATGTGTACTCTGACCGCGGCGGGCAACGATAGTGGCGGTCGCAAGGTGGGGCTGACCGCTGGCCACTGCGGCAATGTGGGTGACCCAGTTACCTCCGCTGATTCGGAGCAAATCGGCCCGACGGGCACCGTGGTGTCTAAGAACGAGGACTTGGACTACGCCGTCATTGAGTTCGGCTCCAAGGCTACGGTGTCCCGTTCCTACAATGGCGTAACCGTCAATGAACTAGGCGGTGGCGTCAAGCCGGGCCAGCAGGTGTGCAAGCAGGGGGTTGCCACCGGCAAGACCTGCGGCATTACCTATCAGCAGGCAAAGAAGATTCAGGTAAACCAAGTTTGCGCCATGATGGGTGATTCTGGTGCGCCGTTGCTTGTCAATGGCCGACTCATTGGTTCCATTTCCGGTGGATTCCTGCCGGTGAATTTCCCGTGCCGTACCCCATTGCAGGGGCCGGTTCATAACCCGACCGCTGCCACCAATATGGATGCGGTTTTGGCGGATATAAACCGCCGCGATGGCGTAGGTGCCGGTTTCACGCTGCCTGAAGACTAGTTGTACTGAGCCATTCGCCCGCTCCCCGCCTTGGGGAGCGGGCTTTTTGCGTCGCTGGCCGGTGCTGATAATCACAACTAATCGGCTCTTGTGTGAAATGCTTGCGCGGACTAAGGTTAGCCTTATCTAGTAGCTACTTAGGTGTGGCTAATCACACGGCAGAAGCCGGCCTAAAAGAACCGAGGTAACCGCGCGATGTTGCAGCTGTCCCTATTATCCCGTACCCGGCGCCAACCGAGATGTGAAAAATCCGAGTGCCTGCGCGCCGATCAGGCGCCGGTGGACGCTTTGGTGGAACTTCCTGAGTGCTGCTTGCAGCATGCCATCGACGAGCAGCCGGCGCTGGCACTGCGTTTGCGGGAATTAGGTTTCCGCCCGGGTGCGCGCGTACAGATTGGCCGCAAGGTAGCCGGCGGCGCCCGCTTAGTTACCGTAGGCACCGCCCGCTATGCAGTGGATGCGGCTACACTACGTCAGCTCGAAGTCATCCCGGTGGCAGCATAATGGCACGGAAAACCGCTGCGCCGAGCTGTCACTCCACCTCCTCCATGCGTATTGCGAAGGAAGGAACGCCGGTCCTCGCATTGGTTGGGGCTCCAAATTCCGGTAAATCAACCTTGTTCAATGCGCTCACTGGAGCGAAGGTGCAAACCTGAAATTGGCCGGGCACTTCCGTTGAGATAAGCCGTGGCTTGTGGGATGCGCAGCCAGAGGCCTTTGACATCATTGATCTCCCCGGTGCGTATTCATTGGATCCAATGAGCCCAGACGAGGAATTTACCCGGGATATGCTCGTGGAGGCCCCGCCGTGTGAGCGCCCAGATGTGGTGGTAGTGCTCGTGGATGCCACTGCGCCGGCGCGCGGACTGAACCTGGCCTTCCAGATCGCGGAGCACCCGTACCGGGTAGTGATTGGGGTGACCAAGGAAGACATCGCCAAGCAGCAGGGCGTAAGCATTGATGCGGCCGCGCTTTCACGCGCGGTGGGCATGTCAGTGGTGAGCGTGAACGGTCGGCGGCGCGAAAACTTAGATGCGCTCGAAGGCGCCGTTGCCCGCGCAATGCGTACCGAGCCGCGAACCATCCGGCCCAATGCCGACTTAGACCAGCGCTTTGCGGATTTGGATGCGGCGGAAAAGGCTGCCGTTTCGCGAACGGACGCCGGCGAACCGCTCAGCCAGCGCATAGACCGCGTGGTATTGCACCCAGTGCTCGGTCCGATTCTATTTCTAGCGGTGATGTGGGCCGTCTTCTTCATCACCACTACTGTCGCGGGTCCACTACAGGACGGATTGGAAGCATTTATCACCGGTCCGGTCTCCGATGGCGCGCGCAGCGTCCTGCCGGAACACTGGTTGGTCTCGGGCTTAGTAGTCGATGGCCTTATCGGCGGGGTGGGCATGGTGCTCACTTTCGCGCCGCTTCTTGCCCTGATGTTCCTGTGCCTGGCTGTGCTGGAGGATTCCGGTTATATGGCTCGCGCGGCCGTGGTTACGGACCGCGTCATGCGCACCATTGGCCTGCCAGGCAAGGCCTTTATACCTATCGTGGTGGGCTATGGCTGCAATGTTCCGGCAATCTCGGCTACGCGCGTGCTTGGCGACGTCCGCCATCGCATTCTCACCTG
The DNA here is from genome assembly GCF_022347435.1 of Corynebacterium sp. ACRPE. Lineage (NCBI taxonomy): Bacteria > Bacillati > Actinomycetota > Actinomycetes > Mycobacteriales > Corynebacteriaceae > Corynebacterium > Corynebacterium sp. ACRPE. Next base: position 49,744 of record NZ_JAKRNA010000014.1, read on the forward strand.
CCTGCTTATTCCCTTCACCTCCTGTTCGGCGCGCCTTATCGTATTTATGATGCTGGCCCAGGTCTTTTTCCCTGCTCATGCCGGTTCCGCGGTCTTTGTCATGTACGTGCTCTCCATAGCGCTGGTGGTGATAGTGGGGCTCGCGCTGCGCCGCAAGGTGTGGCGAGCCATGCCTGCCGAAGCCCTCGTTATTGACCTTCTGGCCTATCAGCTGCCCACGTTTAGACTCACCATCTCAGTAATGTGGGTGCGCCTCAAGGGCTTCTTGCATACCGCAGGCGGCATCATCGTGGCCACGGTGGTAGTCATCTGGCTGCTCATGTCCATTTCGGTCACCGGCGGGCACTCCTTTAACGAAGAGGCAGTGCCGCCACAGGATTCCGCCTATGGGGCTGTTGCTCAGGCAATGTCTCCCGTCTTTGCCCCGGCAGGCTTTGATTCTTGGTCTCTAACCGGCCCTTTGGTTACCGGATTTGTGGCCAAGGAAACCCTCATTTCTACGTGGGCACAGACCTACGCGGTCGAAGACGTCACTGACGATGCACCGGAAGAGCAAGCAGAATCCCCCTTGGCCAGCCATATCCGCGCTGATTTTGATGCGGCCTCTGGCGGGCACGGGCTCGCGGCAGTATGGGCGTACATGGTATTCCTGTTGGCCTATACCCCGTGCGTGGCCACGGTAGCCGCGCAGCGGCGAGAAATAGGTTGGAAGTGGACACTCATCGGCTTCGCCCTACAGCTCGCCACCGCCTGGATCTTGGCGGTAGCTGTCTTTCAAGTCCTCAAGGTCTTCCTATGAGCCCCACGGAGCAGGTAAAAGAGGCCATTACACAGGGAAATTCCAGCCCGGCCGAGATTGCGAAAGCAACTGGGTTAGGGCAGGGGACCGTTGAAATCATCCTTGCCCACCTTGAGCGCAGTGCAGAGTTGGTGCGGGAATCGCTTACCATGTGCCCCACCGGCGGCTGCGGCAGTTGCGCGCAGGCAGGGGGATGTTCTGGAGCAGCGGTGAAGCGCCGCGGTCCGGTGCTGCTCCAGCTGCGGAGAAGACCCTAGCCCTGTAGCGCGGCGAGGGCGTGTTTATGAAGCAGTCCGTTGGAGGCTACGCCGGATCCGCCATGCGGTCCGGGGTTTCCTTCAAGGTCAGTGAAAGTACCGCCGGCCTCGGTCACGATGAGGGAGGGCGCGGCGAGGTCCCACAGGGAAACCTCCGGCTCGGCGGCGATGTCTACTGCGCCTTCGGCCACAAGGCAATAGGACCAGAAATCACCGTAGCCGCGCAGGCGCCACGTCTTATCGGTCAGCTCGAGGAATTTATCACGCAGGCCGCGTTCGGCCCATCCGGTCAGCGAGCTCATTGCCAGAGAAGAATCGGCGAGTTTTTCCACGTGGGAAACGCCCAAGCGCTTCGGCTCACCGCCGAATACGCGGAAAGCACCGGCACCTTTGGCCGCGTACCAGCGGCGGCGCAGGGCAGGGGCGGAAACGACAGATACTACCGGCTCGCCGTCTTCCAAGAGGGAAATGAGCGTGGCCCAGACAGGCACGCCCCGTACGAAGTTCTTGGTGCCATCGATGGGATCGATGACCCACTGGCGGCCCTTGTAGCAGGCTTCGCCGCCGTATTCCTCGCCTAGCACTTCATCGCGCGGGCGGGAGCGCTTGAGAGATTCGCGGATCTGCTTCTCACAGGTGAGATCTGCATCCGATACAGGAGACATATCCGGCTTTTCCTTGACAGAAAGATCGGCGGCCTCGAAACGATGCATGGTCACCACATCGGCATGGCCCGCCAGCTCGAGCGCGAGACCCAAGTCTTCTTTGAACTTACCCACGGAGCCAATCCTCCATCTGATCCACTACCTGTTTATTGCCGGCCAAGCACCATTCGACGCCGCCGGCCTCTACCTTGCGGGCAGCACCGCCGGCCGCCTCCACGAGGGCTTTGCCGGGGAACCAATCCCAATCCGCCACCGAATGCTGCATCCATGCGCCCCATGTGCCATCGGCCACGGAGGACAGGTCAACAGAACCGGCACCGAGCATACGGACTGTAGCAAAGTTTTCCGCCACGCGCTGCCATGCCCCGCGGATATCCGCATCCACCAGCGAGGTTGGGTGCAGATACGTGGATAGTGAAATCTGCTCGGCCGGCTTCTCCTCTAGACGAGCCACCTCTTTCCCGTCGAGGGAAGTGGGGTAGTCGCGGCCGCCGAACCAGGTATAGCCCATGGCGGGGCGGTGGACGGCGCCGAGGGTGATCCCGGTGGCGTCGGTAAGCGCGAGCGCAGAGCACCAATAGTCGGAGCCGGAAGAGAAATTGTAGGTGCCATCGACCGGGTCAATGACCCAGGTGCGGCCGGACTGGGACTCGCGGGCCGCACCCTCTTCGCCGAGGATGCCGTCTTCCGGACGCACGGCCTCGAGCACGCCCGCAACGAAGCGCTCGGCCGCCCGGTCCGCATCCGTAACAACGTCCGAGATAGAAGTCTTTTGCTCTACGTCGACGCCCATCTCGCGCAAGCGCCAGGCCAGGCGGCCGGCGTTATAGACAAGGGCCTGCGCAAGGTGCGCATCCCCGTCATCCGCGTGCGCGACAATGAAGGTCTTGATGACCGCGTCGATCATCTCCTGCAAGCTCGGCTTTTGATCCATGCCCACCATTGTCACCCTAAACGCGGCCGATGGCTAATTATGCCGGCCGGGTGGGTAGGATTGGGGCCTATGCGTCCCGAAGTAACAGCACGGCTCAAGCAATTGGAAACCACCCTGACCACCATCGAGAAGGTCATGGACCCGGAGGCTTTGGCTGCCCGCATTCGGGAACTAGAGGCCCAAGCCGGCGACCCATCCCTGTGGGATGACCCCGCCCACGCGCAACAGATCACCTCCGAGCTTTCCGCAGCGCAGGCCAAGGTCCGCAAGTTGGAATCGCTGCGCGGGCGCTTAGAGGACATGCCCGTGATGTACGAACTCGCGGAAGAAGAGGGCGATACCTCCCTGGCGGATGATGAGCTCGATTCCTTGGAGTCTGCCATCGAATCGCTGGAGGTCACCACCATGCTTTCTGGTGAGTATGACCCGCGTGAGGCGGTTATCAATATCCGCTCCGGTGCCGGCGGTGTGGACGCGGCCGACTGGGCCGAAATGCTCATGCGCATGTACACGCGCTGGGCGGAAAAGCACGGCCACAAGGTTGATGTCTATGACATCTCCTATGCGGAGGAGGCCGGTATCAAGTCCGCGACCTTTGTCGTCCACGGTGAATACATGTACGGTCAGCTCTCCGTGGAGCAGGGAGCGCACCGCCTGGTGCGCATCTCGCCCTTTGATAACCAAGGGCGGCGCCAGACCTCCTTCGCCGAGGTAGAGGTGCTTCCGGTGGTGGAGCAGACTGACTCGATTGAGGTGCCGGATTCAGAGGTGCGCGTCGATGTCTATCGTTCTTCTGGTCCGGGCGGCCAGTCTGTCAATACCACCGACTCGGCGGTGCGCCTGACCCACATTCCCACCGGCATTGTGGTGACCTGCCAGAACGAAAAGTCGCAGATTCAAAATAAGGCCTCGGCCATGCGCGTGCTGCAGGCAAAGCTACTGGAACGCAAGCGCCAAGAGGAACAAGCTGAGCTCGATGCGTTGGGCGCCGGTGGCAACGCCTCTTGGGGCAATCAGATGCGCTCCTACGTGCTGCACCCGTATCAGATGGTCAAAGACTTACGCACCAATTTTGAGGTGGGCGATCCCTCCAAGGTGCTCGATGGCGATATCGATGGCTTCCTTGAATCCGGCATCCGCTGGCGTATGCAGCAACAAGAAGACCAAGATTAGGTCCATACTGATCGGGCTGAATTGAACGCAAAAAGGCCGAACTGAGGGGAGAAAATCCTCAGTTCGGCCTGATCTCTATGGACCTAACCCGCGTAGTCCATCGGCGCGCCCGGTCCCAGCGGGATGCCGATGAGGTACCAAATGACGAAGAAGGCGAACCAGCCCACCAGCATGCACAGTGAGTAGGGCAGCGCCAGTGACATCAAAGTACCCACGCCTGCTGGCTTGTAATAGCGCTGCAGGAAGGTCAACGCCAAGGCGAAGTAAGGCGACATTGGGGTGATGATATTTGTCGGGGAGTCACCGATACGGAAGAGCATCTGGGAGACCTCAGGCGAGACGCCCACGTACATCATCATCGGTACGATGACCGGGGCCATCAGGGCCCACTGGGCGGAACCGGAGGTGATGAAGAGGTTGAGCAGTGCGACCATGGCCACCAGTGCCGCAAACATCACTAGCGGCGGCAGGGACCAGTGTTGGAGCAGCTCGGAGCCCTTAATCGCGGTCCACACGCCCAAGTTTGACCACTCGAACCAGGCCAGGAACTGTGCCACCGCGAAGAAGAGGACCAGCATCGGAACGAGGGTCTCGATGCCCTTGGCCATAAACTCCGGTACATCAGCAAAAGACTTCACGGTGCCTGCTGCTAGGCCGTAGACGATGCCGCATACCAAAAATGCCAAGGCGATCGGCACCGCGATCGCGCTAATGAGTGGCGACTCCATGAAGCTATCCCCTTGGCTCGCCAGCGGGGAGTCGGGGATAAAGAGCAGGGCAAAGAAGGCGGCAAGGAAGAGCAGGAGCGCGATGCCGGAAGCAATCAGACCGCGCTGCTCGTTGGGCTTGATGCGCATCGCCTCTTCATCATCGGTGAAGTCGTATTCTTCCTCTTCCCCGTCCTCGTTGGACGAGCCGCCGGCGGCTTTGGAAAAAGAGACTTCTTCGTAATTGATGTGGTCATGGTCCACCAATTCGCGAGCCTTTTTCACCATGAGGAATTCCGTGACCGCGGTAATGATGAGGGAGAGCACCACGGCAGAAGGGATGACAAAGAAGATATTGGCCAGTGGGCTGACCTCATATTCTGGGGCCACAAACTGCGCGGCCGGGGTGGAAATACCCGCGAGCAGGAGGTCGGTGATATTCAGAATCAGCGAGGCATTAAAGCCGGCAGACGATGCCGCAAAGGCCACCATCGCGCCCACGATGGGGGAGCGACCCACGGCGTGGAAGGCCATTGCGCCCAGCGGGATCAGGATGACGTAAATGGCATCAGAGGCCACGGAGCCGGTCACGCCGGCCAGTGCCACCACGAAGGTCAGCATCTTGGCGCTGACCTTGGTCACCATCGCGCGCACCAACGCGGAAAGCAGGCCAGACTGCTCCGCCACGGCCACGCCGAGCATCACGGCAAGGATGACGCCGAGCGGCGGGAAGCTGGTGAAGTTCTCCACTGCATCAGTAACCATGCGTGAGATATTCTCGGTGGTCAGCAGGGATTCTACTTCGATGGTCTCGCCGGTCTTGGGGTCCTCAGCGGTCATGCCAATGAGGTGCCCCAGCCACGAGGTCACAGCGACTATGGCTGCGAGGATGACGAAGAGCCAGAATGGATCCGGCAGCTTATTGCCAATCTTTTCTACAGTGCCCAGGAAGCCGCTTGCAGAACGTGGTTTTTCTTTAGTTTCGGTTTCGGCCATTGTATCGGCACTTCCTGTCGATCGGTCGGAACAAATTAGTGTCTTAGACCACATTACTTAAATACAGTTCACAGCGTGGTGTCAACTTTAGTTGCTACAGTGATTCGCGTGATTAGATTCGACAACGTGACTAAGGCTTACTCCGCCGAGTCTCGCCCAGCGCTCGATGGGGTGTCCTTCGAGATTGCGGATGGCGAATTCGCCTTCCTCATCGGCCCGTCCGGCTCCGGTAAGTCCACCTTCCTGGAGCTCATGGTGCGCTATAGCAACGTGACCAAGGGTGATATTTATTTCGATGATTTCCACGTCAATGAGCTTTCCGGCAAGCAGATCAACGCGCTGCGCCAGTCCATTGGCTATGTCTTCCAGGACTTCCGCCTGCTTCCCAAGTTGACGGTATATCAAAACGTGGCCTTTGCGCTGGAGGTTATTGGCAAGAGCAAGTACCGCATCTCCACCTCGGTCCCGCAGGTCTTGGATCTGGTGGGCCTAGAGGATCGCCGCGATGCGTATCCGCACGAGCTTTCCGGTGGCGAGCAGCAGCGCGTGGCCATCGCGCGCGCGGTGGTCAATCGGCCGAAGCTGCTGCTTGCCGACGAACCCACGGGCAACCTCGATCCCTCCACCGCCGACGAGATCATGGACTTGCTGCTGGGCATCAACCGCCGTGGCACCACCGTGGTCATGTCCACCCACAACGCCCGCGCCGTCAACAAGGCCCGCAAGCGTGTCCTGGAGCTGCGCAACGGAGTCCTCGTGCGCGATGAGCACGAGGCGATGTACGAGGGGGAAGCATGAAGCTAGGTTTTATTTTCCGCGAGGCTACCAAGGGTCTTGGCCGCAACCTGACCATGACCATCGCCATGATTATTACCACCGCCATTGCGGTAGGCCTCGTCGTCGCCGGCATCATGGTGACCAACCTGACCAAGGACACCAAGGAAATCTATCTCGACCGCGTCGAGGTCATGGTGCAGCTCAATGAGGATATTTCCGCTGGTGACCCGGACTGCTTAACCCCGGCCTGCGCGGATCTCCAGGGCCAGCTCGACGCGGATGATTCCGTCGAGTCCGTGGAATACCGCAACCGCGCGGAATCCTATGAGCGGTTCAAGGAGCTTTTCCAAGACACCGATCCCGTCATGGTGGAACAAACCTCGCCTGATGCGCTGCCGGCAGCGTTCCACGTGCGCCTGAAGGATCCAGAAGACGCTTCTGCGATCGATGCGATTCGGGATAATCCGGCGGTAGAGGATGTCGTCGACCAGCAGCAAGAAGTGCGCGATGCCGCAAGCAACCTGGATTCTATCCGCAATGCCACCTTCGTGCTGGCCATCGTGATGTCCGTGGCGGCCATCTTCTTGGTGGCCAATATGGTGCAGATCGCCGCGTTCCACCGCACCCGCGAAACGGAAATCATGCGCATGGTGGGCGCGAGCCGGTGGATGACGCAGGCTCCATTCGTCATGGAAGCAGTCCTGGCCTCGCTCATCGGCGTGGTCTTGGGTGGCGCCGGGATTTTTCTGGGCAAATCCCAAGTGGTAGACCCGTCCCTGCAGGGACTTTATGAATCCCAGCTGCTGGCTCCTATGAAGTCCGGCGACCTCTGGATTGCCCTGCCTCTCGTTGGCCTCCTGGCGCTGGTGGTTACCGCCATCACGGCCCATATCACCCTGCGGTCCTATGTGCGCAAATAGTCTGTTTGCCGGGCCAGTCAAAAGGGCACTACACTGGCATAACTATGGCTAAGAAGGGCAAGAAAAACAAGAAGGCGGCATCCGGCGAAGCAACGCTCGCTACCAACCGCCGGGCCCGGCATGACTACAAGATCCTCGAGGAAATCGAGTGTGGCATCGTCCTGCTCGGCACCGAGATCAAATCCCTGCGGGAGGGAAAAATCTCGCTCAATGATGCCTTCGCCACCATCGACGATGGCGAGGTATACCTGCGCAACCTGCACATTCCGGAATATTCCATGGGCTCGTGGACGAACCACAGCCCGCGGCGCACCCGCAAGCTTTTGCTGCACCGCCGCGAGATCGACAAGCTCTACGGGCAGGTGCGCAACGGCAATAAGACCTTGGTCCCGCTCAAGGTCTACCTCAAGAATGGCTACGCGAAGCTTTCGCTCGCGCTGGCCCAAGGTAAGCAGGACTACGACAAGCGAGAGGATATTAAGCGTCGCGACCAAGACCGCGAAATTTCCCGCGAGCTCGGCCGCCGCGTGAAGGGCATCAATGTTTAAGACGGCGAAGGTTCACGACGTAGTAAAGGGCGAGGACACCATCCATGGCACTGGGGTGCTGGTGGATCGGATGTGGCCCCGGGGCGTCGCCAAGAGTGACTTGGCCTACGACGAGTGGTTCAAGGACGTCGCGCCGAGCCCCGAGCTGCGCAAGTGGTGGAATCACGACGAGGAGCGCTTCGACGAGTTTGCCCGCCGTTACAAGGCCGAGCTCGATGACAATGACTCCGAGGAGCTCGCCCAATTGCGTGCGCTTGCCGACGCCACCCTCCTCTTCGCCGCCGCCAACCGCACGGTCAACCATGCGGTAGTCCTCAAGGAATGGTTAGAGGAGCACTTGAGGAAATAAAAGCGGGTGGGGTAGTGTTGAACGAACCGTAGGGAAGATGCACTATCCCGTCCCTACAGCATGGGGTTGATTTGGTTTCGACTTCGTGCACTGCGCCAGGGGAAGCGTGCCGGTGCAGGCTAACGACCACCGTATAAGCGTCGTAGCAACCAATAAACGCAGAGAAGAACTCTCAGCGTGACTACGCCCTCGCTGCCTAAATACAGCGACGCGTGTCTGTCAGCCTAGGTTTCGTTCCTGACCTAGATCCTGGCATCGACTAAGGAACTAGCCGGCTGGCCGGGTCATCAGGACCAGTCGGGACTCTTACTGGTGACTGGTCCCATCATCCGGACGTGTTCGCCCGATCCGGAGGGCCGAGCAGAGATTCTGTGCGGACTGCGCACGGAGAAGCCCTGGCAAGGTGACGAAGGACCCGGGTTCAATTCCCGGCAGCTCCACCGATAGGCCCCCGAGAAATCGGGGGCCTTTTTCCATGCAATGGCTTTTAGATCTGCGAACCCTCTCCTGCAGCACTGAGAGGAGGCAATCTCGCAGTGGAGTTGGGGGCCTTCTATACGGCTTAAGTCGCCCACCGAATCCTGCCTTCTGGCGCGGAGTAGTCGGCATGTAGTGCGGGAAAGCTCCGAAAAATCCGACCTGTGCTGGGGATTTGTCATTGTTGGAGGGGTTGGACTACATTAATCGAAGTCGCCGCGAGGTAGCCGGGAGGTTACTTTTGAGCGAATTTCGTACGGACTTGGTTCAAGGATTTGACAGGGTTCATTGAGTTGAGTAAGTTTGTACGAGCCGCCAACGAGAGGTTAACGGTAGGTTAATTTTTTTGTGGTGTGCGGATGATGTTTGAGAACTCAATAGTGTGCCAATGTACTTTTTATTTTTTGTGTGCATGGTTGTGTGTTGATTGGTTTGTCTGCCAATAGACCTAGGTGGTTTGTTGGTTGGTGTGTGCCGGT
>NZ_JAKRNA010000015.1:0-54268 GCF_022347435.1 Corynebacterium sp. ACRPE
CACACCGAGGATTTCCCGTCGGGGGCTAGATATATGCTTCCGGAGCATATACTTTCCGGAAACCTACAGGTCAATCCGTGAAAATCCGCGATTCCGGACACACTTTTTGACCCTTAACCCATTTGCGGCGTGTCGCGTTAAGGGACATTTCGTGTGGATTTAGGCGCGTCCGGCCCAGCCTTTTCTTATGCCTAAGCTGGGGTTCCATTCGCTGTCGATGTGGGTGTCATATGTGGCTGGTCGCCCGTCTGGGTGGCCGTGTCGTTTAAGTTCTTCTTTCGCCCAGGCAGCGCGTGCGGCTTTTTCTCCTTGGCGTCCGAAGTCTTGTTGCTTGGCTATATCCAGTGGCGGTACAGGGTCTTCGGTGTGGGTGAAAAGCCACCAGTCCATGGTGATGCGCTGATGCTCATCGAACATGCCACGATGATTGCCTGCTAAGTCTTTAAGTTGTTTGTTGATGCCGCCTGAAGTGTCCCGGGTTTTGTTCCTAGGCATTTGCCTTGATTTCCATTATTTCTTGGGCCGGGTTGGTTTCCCAAAACTCTGACTCAACCTCAGCTGGCGTGCGATAGCCGAGACTTTGGTGAAGCCGTACCTCGTTCCACCAATTAACCCATTCAAACGTCGCGATCTCCACGTCAACCACGCTGTCCCACGACCGCCGATGAATCAGCTCATTTTTGTAGGAACCGTTGACGTTTTCGGCCAAAGCATTGTCATAGGAATCTCCTACTGTCCCGGTAGAGGCAGCAATTCCATACTCAGCCAGCCGTTCGTTGTAGACAATGCTGACGTACTGTGAGCCATGATCTGAATGATGAATCAGCCCCGTTGTTTCCTTCGCGCTGACAATCGCCTGATTAAGCGCCTGCAGCGGCAGCGCCTCGGTACGCATTGAATCAGATAGTGCCCACCCGACGATCCTTCGGGAGAACACGTCGGTAACAAAAGCGGTGTACACGAATCCTTTTCTAGTGCGCACATAAGTAATATCGGCCACCCACAATCGGGCCGGTGCCGGGGCGTTGAACTTGCGATTAACTAAATCAGGACGCAGATCTGGTCCCTTCGGCTTGCGGGTAGTAATAGGAGACTTACCTTTACCTTTGCCTCTGACTCCAGCAAGACGCATCAGGCGTGCGGTCTGCTCACGGCCAATGTCGATTCCTTCACGGCGCAGAGTATGCCACATCTTACGGATGCCGTAGACGCCAAACTTTTCTTCATGGACCTCGGCGATGTGCGCGACTAGAGCAGCGTCACGAAGACTGCGGGCACTCATACCACGGGCTTTTGATTGGCGGTATCCACGGGACGTGATGAAACCGCCAACACGGTGGGTGTTTAACGTCTCGCAAATGAACTCGATGGAGAAACGATCCCGATACTCATCGATGAACCGGATCATTTCCGACGTTTTGGGTCGAGTTCCGACGCGAAAAAAGCCGAGGCAGCCTTCAGTAGCTCATTGGTGTCGCGTAGCTCTTGATTTTCACGGCGTAGCCTCGCGTTTTCCGCGGCCAAGTCTTCAGGCACAGGTTCTGGGATGCTTCCCGCACGACGGGCCTGCTGGGTCCACTGACGAGCCGTGTGCCATGAAACCCCCAACTTTGGAGCTACTGCCTGGCACGCGGCTTGCATCGACATATTTTCCGCCAAGATACGGTCCTCTACAAGACGGACCACACGGTCCTTCGCATCCTGGTCAAATTTTCTTGGCATATTCCAGATTTTCCCATCTACTCAGACGGAACAAAACCTGGGACACTTCAATCGGGTGGACAGACTATGAATCTTCGGCGCCCTGAGGTGGAACTGCTAACAACGAAATGGGGGGGAACGGGGGGCAAAGTCAATAATTCGAGTCTGGCATAAGTTGATAAGGATTGCCTAACCTAATACTGTTTCAAGTTGTGGTCCCGATCGGGAATCGGCAACGGAAGCGAGGCGGCGACGATGAACAGAAAACGTGGATCGACCAGAGAACCCCTCTCCGGAGGGGGAGTCGGGGACGCGGGCCCGGACGGGACGGACGACGGGCGGTTGGTGCACGTCGCACCGGTCGCAGCGGGTGGCCGACCATCCACCCGCGATATGCTCGTCGCCGCCGCGATCGGCGTCGCGGGGTCTCTCGTCGTCGTGCCCCTGACCTACCTGCAGGTGTTCGCCGGCATCGCCCACGTTTATCTCGTCGCGGCGACGCTCGGGTTGTGGTTCCTGCAGTGCGTCGTTCCCCTCATCGTCGTCCGCAAGCCTGGCGCGAGCCTCATCGCGTGCCTTGCCATGGGCGTCGTGTCCGCGGCGACCACTCCGTTCGGCGTCGCCGCGATCGGGGCGCTGATCATGGAAGGATTGCTCATCGAGCTTCCGTTCATGGTCACCCTGTACCGGCGGTGGACGCGTCCCCAGTTCGTGGCGTCGGCGATGTTGTTCTCCGCGATGATGGGAACGATGGCCCCGCGCGCAGTTGGCGTCAACTCGCCGACCACGCCCATGACCCTGATCAGCTTCGGCGTAGCCTTGGCATCGAGCCTGGTGTTTTTGGTCCTGGGCTTTGCCGTCGCAAAGGGTCTTCGCAGCCGCGAGGTCACCCGGTGACCGGCGGAGCACCCGTGTGCGCCGGTGCGACACGCGGGACGGCCCCGGCCCGGTTACGGGTCAGTGGCGCGGGCGTGCGGCACGCCGATGGGCGATGGGCACCTGACATGGTGGATCTCTCCTTCGATTTCGGCACGATCAACGTCATTACGGGACCCGTGGGATGCGGAAAGACGAGCCTGGCCCACCTCATCGCTGGACTGATCCCCTCGCACATCCCCATCGACCATGCCGGATCCGTGCATATCGTCGATGCCGACGGCACCGAATGCCCCGTGGACGGGGACCGGGTCACCTTCGTCGGGCAAGACCCAGCGACGCAGGTGCTCACGCTTCGAGTCGTCGATGACGTATCCATGGCCCTCGAGTTTTCCCTCGTGGAAGCTGACATCGTCGCCAAGCGATCAGCCGCGGCCCTGTCAGAGCTCGGGCTGTCAGAGCTCGCGGAGAAGGATCCGTGGGCTTTGTCGGGCGGGCAACGCCAGCGGATGGCCATCGCCGGTGCGGTGGCCAGTGCGCCGGAGGTCATGATCTTCGACGAGCCCGCGGCCCACGTCGACGAGGATGGTCGCCGGTCGCTGTTCGCCGCTATCCGTGAATTGCGGGCTCCGGGGCGCGTCATCCTGCTCATCGAGCACGACCTCCGCCCGTTCGACGGGTGGGTCGACACGGTGACAATCCTTGATGTGGACGGGAGCGTCGCCGCCCAACGAGCGTCGGAGGGCATCGCGGTGAGGGGCATTGCGACGACGGCCGCGACCACCGGAACGCCGGACGACAGTACGCCGGGCACGGGAGCGCCGGACCGTCCCGGTCCGGACCGGCGGCGAAAGTCCCGGAGGGCCGGGAATGGCACCGATCCGGATTCGGAGGCGGATGCCGTTCCGCTGCTGGCCTTGACCGGAGCCAACGTGGCCCGGGGCGGGGAGCGGATCCTGAACGGGGCTGATCTGACACTGGAACGGGGCGAGATCCATGCTCTAGTCGGCGCCAACGGAGCCGGTAAGTCCACCTTGCTGGCGGTGCTGTCGGGCCAGATGAAGGCGGGAGCGGACATACGGATCGACGGCGAGTCCGCCCGGCGCGCCCCCGACGCCTTCGCGTCGTGGGCGTTCCAGAACCCCGAGCACCAGTTCACCCGTGCGACCGTCGCCGCGGAAATCGCCTCCGCGCTGGCCGGCACGGACCCGCACGGACCACTCGGCGCCGATGAGCTGAGGAAACTGCGGGAAGCCTTGTGCCCCCGGGCACTTGACCCTGTCTCGCCGTTCGTCCTGTCGGGCGGACAGAAAAGACTGTTGGGAATCTTCCTAGCGGCGGCGGCCAATCGCCGTTTGCTGCTTCTCGACGAGCCGTTGGCGCACCTGGATTCGCCGAGCTCGCGCATCGTACTGGATGCGCTGGCGGAATACGCCGGGGCCGGCGGAACCGTTGTGTTCACGTGCCACGACCGCCGTGCCGCGCGAACGTGGGCGGATCGGGCGAGCATCGTCGCCGAAGGGAAGGTCGCCTGGTCTGGTCCCGCGGCCGACGTGCCGGCTGCCCCGGAGCCGTCCCGGCGGGATCGCGCACTGCCCGCGGCCGGCGCAGGGACGTCCGGGAATGAAAACCCCTGGACCAGTGAAGCCGCCCCTCGAAGACGCGCAGGGTTGAACGCCATCACGATTGTCGCGGCGGTGATGCTCGTCGTCGCCGCCGGGCTGCTCTCCGGCGGAGACGCCGTTGTCGCGCTGACGGTGGTCGCGTTCCTCGCACTCGCTGCGATCGCGGAACGCGACGTTCGGGCGACGGCAGGGAAGGTCCTCCTCGTCCTGTTGAGCGGGGTGTTCTTCGGCTTGATCGGGTGGCGCTCCGAGTTCTATGGAGGTGGGGATGCGGCGGAGGCCGTCCGCCACGGCATCCATCACGGACTGCTGTTGACGGCCGTGTTCGCGGGGACAGTCCTGGTCTCCGCGTGCATGCGCGTCGAGGAGCTTTTCGACGCCATGGTGCAACGCCTCCGGGTGCCCTACACATGGTGCACCATAGCGATTTCCGGGGTGAGCATCGCGGCGTTCCTGCGCAGCGAAATCCCCCAGCTGACATGGGCGATTAGATTGCGCTCGATGCGACCAGGGCAGTTTTTCCGCTCCGGTTTCATTCGCGCGACGACGCCCGCGCGCATCGCCTTCCCCTTGTTCGTCAGCGCCGTGCGCGGCGCCGAAAAGCTGTCCCTGACCCTGGCGATGCGCAACTTCGGCCGCCATCCGCGGCGTACCTTCCGCACCGATCATCCCTGGCGAGTGCGTGACGGTTTCGCGGCCGCAGCGTCCGCCGCGGCCTTCGTTGCCGCCCTGGTGTCCGCAGTGACTTGACGGGCACCCGGAACCGGCGGGCCCCGAGCCCGCGAGCGTTTCCGAGCCTGTGCGGAGACGCGCCCCACCCAGTTGCTTCACCCCTTCAACCCTTCAGACACACCCTCCGGGTCACGCCATGCGGGCCCGGTCCGCCCGGCACCTGCATGGCGCCGACAACCGAAAGAGGTACCAGTGAACACGATCCGGACCATCAGCGACGTGCTTCGGGACAAGGCCGATGAGACGAAGAAGGGGATCACCTTCGTCGAGAACCGGCGGGACGTCTTCGTCCCGTACGGCCGGGTCCATGCGGAGGCGGTGGCGGTTGCGACTCGGTTGGCCGAAGCCGGCATCGGCCCCGACGACCGCATAATCTTCCAGGTTTCGGAGAACCGCGGGCTCATCCGGGCGTTCTGGGGCTGCGTCTACGTCGGCGCGGTTCCGGCGCTTGCGCCGCCGGTGTCGGGCCCGGCTGACGTCGACAGGGTGCGGACGCTCTTGGACATGATGCCCGGGGCCCCGATCCTGGTCGATGAACGCAGTCACACGCTGCTCACCGGCGCAAACGGTGCCGTAGTCGTGGACGAGGACCGGCTGCTCGACGTGTCCATAGTCAATGACGCCGCCGCGGAACCGGGGGCGGCGATGCCGGGTGATGCTGAATCGGACTTCTCTCAGCCGGGGGACGTGGATTCCGGGGAGGGCGCCGGCGCGGTCCCCGTGTTCCCGGTGCGGGGTGGGACGGGCGGCGAAGCCCTTATCCAGTTTTCGTCCGGTTCCACGGGATCGCCGAAGGGCGTCATCGTAACCAACGAGTCCGTGCTGAACGGTCTGCGCGCGACGATCCCACGCCACGCGCACCGGTACGAGAACAAGATGCTCACGTGGCTGCCTTTGACCCACAACCTTTCGCTGATCGGCTTCCACGTCTACGCCCTTTTCCGTGGGTACGACCAGGTGTTGCTGCCGGTTTCCGAGGTGATCGCCGATCCCCGGAGTTGGTTCGAGGCCGTGACCAGGCACCGGCCGACGGTGACCGTGTGCCCGAACTTCGCGTTCAAGCACTTCCTGCGCCATCTCGAGCGCCGGCCCCTCGGGCCCGACCACGGTTATGACTTCTCCAACGTCCAGAAGCTGATGAGCGGTTCTGAACCCATCGACGCTCCATTGGCCCGGAAGTTCCTCGCGGCGATGTCCGCCCTGGGCCTCCGGGAGGATGCCCTGACCTCCGCCTACGGAATGTCTGAAGCTTGCCTGCTGGTCACGACCCGGGACATCTACTCGGGTCTGTCCACGGTGCGGCTTGACCGGAAGGGCATCACCATGGGGCAGCGTTTCGAGGACATCGAGAGCGAGTCTGGAGCTGAGTTCGTCGCCTTGGGCAAGGCCGTCCCGGGGATCTCGTTGACCATCCGCGGTGACGGGGGCGGGGTCCTCGGCGACGGCACCGTCGGTGAAATCCACATCGCCGGCGCTCCGATGACCCGCGCCGCGATCACGGCAGAGGGGATCGTGGAGCACGAGCTTACCGATGACGGGGCGTTCGCCACGGGGGACATGGGCATTCTCCGCGACGGCGAGTTGTTCGTCCTCGGCCGGAAGAAGGACATCATCTTCGTCAACGGCCGGAACTACTATTCGGCCGATTTGGAAGCCGTGCTGGAGAATGTGCTTGACCGCGATGTCGCCGTTCTCGGCCGGAGCAACCCAGCCACGGGCGAAGAGGAGATCGCCGTGTTCCTGGCCAGGCAGACCCCGACCGATCGTGCGGCCGACGGTGCGACCGGTGTCGGGCAATCGGACGCGGATGAAACTCCGATCGATGAACAGGCGGTGGCCCGTTCCGCGATGACCGAGCTGATGCGCGTCGCCGGGGTGCCCGCTTCCCGGGTTCTGTGGGTCGACGAGCTGCCCGTCGCGTCTAACGGCAAGAAGCTCCGCCGCAAGCTCGAGGCTCTGCTCTGAGGCGATGACCATGACCAATGAAACGATCGCGCCGGCCGTCGCATCTACCGCCGTGGGAGGAACCCGCACCGGGGCCCGAGTCGCCCCCGAACGGCTGTCGGAGTCCATCGCCGACGCCATCGGCGTGCACCTGGATTCGGCGGACGTGAAACTCCGCGACCACATCCCGAACTCCCTGACTTTCCTCCAGATGCTGCTGGCGCTGGAGGATGAGTACGGGGTCAGCATCGATTACGCGGCGATGGACCCCGGGGCCACGGTCGCTGATTTGGCGGCCACCATCGACGCGGCCCGGGGTGGCGCTGATGCCGGATCTGCCGCATGCGCCGCTGCCGACCCCGCTGCGGCGACGGATGAGTCGGATGACGGCGGGGCCGGCAAAAATGGGGCCGATCCCGCGGATGCGGTCCCGCTCAATCCGATCCAGACCGCCTATCTGCTCGGCGCGGACGAGGACATCGAGCTTGGCGGCCAAGCGACGTACATCTACGCGGAATCCCGGCACGACCATCCGTTGCCGCAGGTGGAGGAGGCCGTGCAGGCGGTCTTCGGGCGTCACGACGTGCTGTTCCATCGGCTCGACGTCGATGCCGGGGTCTTGAGCCCGACCGGCGCGTGCCTCGCCACCGTCGAGGTAGTCGGGTCCGGCGACGATGTCGACGCGGCGGTGGGGGAGATCCGTCGGGACATGCGAACCGCGGCGCGATCGTCGAACGAGGATGGTCCCATGGTCGCCGCGAGGCTGCTCGCAGATGCGGGCGGGTGCAGGATGTTCATCTACTTCAACATGATCGTCATGGATGCGGGTTCGGTGTACCTGTTCTTCGACGAGCTCGAATCCCTGCTGGCCGGGGAGTCGCCGGCTCCGGCTTCCAGATATGGGGATGCTGTGGCGGCAATCTCCGCGCGCCGGCGCGACGGGAAACGGCCCGAGGACCTCGCCTATTGGGAGAAGAAGGCCGCAGATCTGCCGCGGCGCCCGGAGTTCCCGGCGGCCGTGGAGGGTGGCGACGATTGGTCGACCCGGCGCTTGGGCACGGTGCTTGACGCGGAGGTCACCGCCAAGCTCGGCGAACGTGCCCGCCGCATTGGAGTTACCCTGTCGTCGCTGGTGATGGCCGTCAACGCCGCCGTCGTCTGCAGGTGGCTGCCCGAATCCGCGTTGACGGTCAATGTGACTGTCAGCGAACGCAGCGGCCTCGCTGCGGGCACGAGGGTGATGGGAGATTTCACTTCATCGATGCTCGTCGGCGTCGACGCCGGGAGAGCCGCGACCATCGACGGGTTGGCGGAGGTGATCGACCTGGACATCCGCGAAGGGCTGTCCCACCGCGGCGTTTCCGGTGTGGAGGTGCTACAGCGATTCCTTCGGGACGCGGCCAATCAGTCCCAGGCCACTGCTCCAGTGGTGTTCACCAGCTACCTCGGCGGCGAGCGGGGAAGCGGGCGCAGCCCGGTCATCGAACGCGTCTACACGCAAACCGCGCAGGTGTGCCTCGACATTCAGGTGATGCCGGCATCGGGCGGGATGGCGTTGTCGTGGGACGTGGTCGACGATTACTTCCCTGCGGTAGATGCGATGTTCGGGGCCGTTGCGGAGGCCCTGGACGTGGTGGCGGAGGGTGGAGAGGCTCTGCCCATCCGTCATGCGGAGACGGAGGGGGCCGTCGCCCGCTACAACGACGCTGCGGGACCGATCCACGATGACACCCTGGTTTCGCTTGTCGAATCCGCATGCGCGGCGACTCCGGACGCACCGGCCGTGCGCCTCGCTGCCCGGGGCATCTCGTACACCTACGCCGAGGTCTGGGCCCGGGCCGGACGCATCGCCCGCCAACTCTCGGATTCATGCGTCGAGGCGGGGGATGCGGTGATCGTGCGCTACACCAAGCATCCCGACGACATCGTCAACATGGTCGGCGTATTGCGTGCGGGAGCCGCATTCGTGCCTGTCGACGCGGGCATGCCGACCCAGCGACAAGAATACGTCGTGGAAGCCTCAGGTGCGGCGGGCCCGATTCTGGACACCGGCATGATCGATGAACTGGACCAAAGCGGAGTGGCGGGCGTCGGCAAGCCCGCAGCCGCGGAAGTCTGCGACCGCGCGGGCAGCGCGGGTGCGCACTCTTCGCCCGGCACTGCCCCTGACGACCTTGCCTACGTCATCTTCACCTCGGGGACCACGGGCCGTCCAAAGGGTGTGCGGATCAGTCATCGCAACTGCGTCAACACCATCCTCGACGTGAACCGGCGGTATGGAGTCACCTCCGCCGATCGCATCATCGGATTGTCGTCGCTGGGATTCGACCTGTCGGTCTACGACGTGTTCGGTGCGTTCGCGGCAGGCGCGACGGTGACGATGGTCGGAGACGAACGCGACGCCGATGAAATCCTCGACGTCTTGCGGGAAGAGCGGGTCACGCTGTGGAACTCCGCGCCCGCCCTGTTGGAGCTCGCCCTGGTCCGGGCGGCGGACGACGACGTGTTCCCGGATGTGCGCACCGTATTGCTCAGCGGCGATCGCATCGCAGCGGGGCTTCCGGCACGCGCCATGGCCATGTTCCCGAACGCGTCGATCAATAGCCTCGGCGGTGCGACCGAAGGAAGCATTTGGTCCATCCACTGCCCGCTGCAACGCGACAGCCTGGAAAACCGCATTCCCTACGGGTACCCGCTGGCGAACCAGGGCATCCACGTGCTCGCGCCCGACGGGGTGCATTGCCCCGTTGGCGTGCCGGGGGAAATCCACATCAGCGGTCTCGGCGTCGCGCAGGGGTACGCGGCCGATCCGGAGCGGACCGCTGCCGCCTTCGGGCATGTCCCAGGTATCGGGCGCTGCTACCGGACCGGAGACGTGGGCATGTTCAATGCGGAGGGTTTTGTGGAATTTCTCGGCCGCCGCGATCGTCAGGTGAAAATCGCGGGCTTCCGCGTCGAACTTGGAGAAATCGAATCGGTCCTCGAGCGGTCCGGCCTGGTGACCGCGTCGATGGCGGCGGTCGTCGAATCGGGCGATCGGGGACTCCTGGCGTGCCTCTACGTTCCGGCGGACGACATGACCGGCTCGCGGGATGCCGTCCGGGCCGAGCTTGCCCGCTGCTTGCCAGCGTACATGGTACCGACGGTCCTGCTGCCGGTGGCGCACCTGCCCGTTACCGTCAACGGGAAACTGGATCAGGAGGAAATTCGTAGGCACGTCGGCGCCGCGGGCGGCGGGGCAACGGCCGATAGCGAGGCCGCCGGGGTGGGGGCCGGAGCCGTGGGCGCGCCTGGTTCCGTCGCCGACCCCGGGGCGATCGAGTTGGTGTCCGGAGTCTTCGACGAGATCCTCGGGGAAGCCCCGTCGACGGGTGCCGCGGATCCGACGTGTGGCGCGGGAGAGTCTTTCTTCCACCGCGGCGGCGATTCCTTGCAATTCCAGGTTATGATGCGCGCGATCCGGCAGAAGACGGGAGTCCGGCTCCGTTTCCGCGACGTCATCGCCGACCCGACCATCGCGCACATCGCCGGCCTTGTCTCGGAAGCCATGCGGGAGTCCAGGGCCGAGTCTGAAGACGTCGCCGAGGCAATGTCTTCCCCCGATTGTGCCGTCGGTGCCGGTTCAGCCGCAGGAGGCGCCCGAGAATGTTCCGCGAGTGCCCACGGGAAGGATCCGGTGGAACAATTCGGGGACGACCCCCACGCGCCGTTCCCCCTGACCGACATGCAGAAGGCCTACTACGTTGGCCGGAACTCCGGGTTCGAGCTGGGCGGCGTCACCGAGCACTACTACATCGAATCCGTCACAGAACCAGGTATCGACATCGACCGCCTGGAGGAAGCCCTCGACAATCTAATCCGCAGGCATCCGATGTTGCGCGTCGTGTTCACCGCACAAGCCACGCAGCGGATCCTGCCGGAGGTTCCGCGCTACCGCATTGACGTCGCCGACTACCGGGCCGCCGATGAGGCGACCGTGGTCGAGGCGGTGCGGCGCAAGCGCGATGAGCTGAGCCACCAGGTATTCGATCTGGGCAGCTGGCCCTTGTTCCATCTGTCGGCGTTCGCGCTCCCGGACGGGCGGCACCGCCTGTTCTTCAGCGTGGATATGATCATCGGAGACGGGGCGAGCCAGCGGATTTTCATCGACGACCTGGACAAGCTGTACCGGGGAATGGAGCTTCCCCCCGTCACTGGCGACTACCGCACGTACGTCTTGGAGATGAAGCGCCGGGAAGCTTCGGCGGTCGGGCGGGGCGAAGAGACGTTGACTCGGACGGTGGTCGAGGAATTCCCGCCCGGCAACACCCTTCCATCAAGCGGTGCGGCCGCGGACGTGGATGTGCCGCGGATGCGTCGCCTGACGTACACATTCACCGCTGCGGAAACCGCACTGTTGCGGGAACGGGCCAGCGCCGCCGACGGCAGCGTGTCCGCACTGCTTCTCGCCTGCTATGCGACGAGCCTGTCGCTGTGGTCGAGGGGGGATTCGGTCGGCATCAACATCACCACGTACAATCGTGATCCCGAAATCGCCGACGTCGCCGGCGTCTTCGGTGATTTCACCGGCGTGATTCTGATGCCGGTGAAAGCGGCCGCCGACCATGATCTCCGTTGGTGGACGGCGGAACTGCGCGACCGGCTGCTCGGGCACATGGCGGCCGGGTACTCCGGGGTGTCGTTGCTCGGTGCCATCGCGCGCCACCGGGGTCTGCCTGTCGGACAGGCCGTAGCGCCGTTCGTGTACACCTCGTTGCTGTTCGGCGAGGGTTCCGCGGCAGGCGATGGCTCGGGCAGGGATGCCCACGTCCTGGGAGACGTCGATTACGCCATCTCCCAGACCCCGCAGGTGCTGTTGGACAACCAGGTGATGGAGGTCGACGGGCGTATCAACGTCGCCTGGGATTTCGTCGAGCAGATTCTGAAACCGGAACTGGTGGAGGACATCTTCGACCACTACATCAGGTCGGTGTCGGGCTTCGCCGGGGGCTGCCCCGAAGCGGCGCCGCTGAGCGTCGGCCAGGTTCGGCACCTGCGCCTGGCGGTCGGGGGCACTTCTTCCGGCGGTGGGGCGATCGACGACGGCGTCGCGGGCGCGTCATCGGCGGAGCGCGACAGATCGGGCGCGATCTCGAGGATCGCATCCGGGGACCTGTTGGGCCGAGCTCGCGGATACCTGACGGTCATCACCGGGATGGTCCGGGCCGATCTCGGCGGCGCCGAAGCCGGCGCGGACGACGACCTGTTCCTCCTCGGCTACGACTCCCTGGGATTCGTGAAGCTAATGCAGCGGATTCAGGACATCACCGGGGCGTCGGTGCCGCTCGCGGAAGCGCTGGCCAAGCCGACGCCACGTGGCGTGGCCGAGCTCGTCGACCAGTCGACGGCCACGCCGACCGACCGGCGGGACGCGGATGACCCCGGCGCGTCGGCCGCGGACCGTTCGCTGGTCCTATTGCGCAGCGGCGATGAGGCGCGCCCGATCTTCCTCGTCCACGGCGGATTCGGCACCGTCGACATCTACCGAGACCTGGCACTCGCGATCCCCGGTGGCGGGCAGGTGTGGGGTGTCGGCTTCGCGGAGTTCGAGAGACCATTCCCCCACGCTACCGGCATCGGCGACATCGCGGCCCACTACTCGGGCCGGGTCCGCGAGGTGCTCGTCGACGGTGCCGCCCCGGCGATCGTCGGATGGAGCCTCGGCGGCACCATCGCAGCCGAGATGGTGCTCCGTTTGGCCGATCTCGATCCCGCGCTGGTATTTCTCGACAGCCTGGCTCCGGGGATCGCGGTCGACGTCGGGGATTTCGACGCGGAATCCGAAAAGGGACTGCTGTCCCGGGTGGTGCCCTCGATCGCCAATCTCCCGCACGGAACGCCGGTTTCCCGCCTCTGGGCGGAGTTCGACGGGGTCGACGAGACCGACGGGGAACGGGGGGCCCGCCTGCGTGCCCTGGCCGCGGCGGTCGCACCGACGCTCCTGGAGGACCTTGGGCTTTCCGGCGACCGGGTGACGGCTACGGAGTTTAACTCGCTGCGCTCGCTCATCGATGCCCGCACCCGGTACCGGCCCGAGGGGCGGGTGAGGGAGGCGTTGTTCGTTCTCCCCGATGACGGCGAGGCCCACAACCACGACCAGTGGCGGGACCACCTCGTCAATGACCTCTGCGTTGTCGGCGTCGCGGGAAACCACTATTCGTTCGTCCTCGGAGAGGATGCCGCGCTGACTGGGGCTCTCATCGGGGAGTACATCGAACGCCGGCGCCGGGCACCGGAAACGGATGACAGGGCAGTGGACCCGTCGTCCGATGGAATCGACCGGTCGCGGGACCGGGGAAAGGAGATAGAAAGTGACTGACCGACGAAACGGCGGGGAAGCACGGGACCGCGACGGGGGCGAACCCGTGAAAGTGCTGGTGGCCGGAGGTACCGGCGTCACCGGACGGCTCGTCCGGGGGATGCTCGGCGTCGTCGACGGGATTGAGCTGGCCTACACTTCCCGGCAGAAACCGGACGATGGCCCGGGGCGGCACTTCCCGCTGAGGATCGCCGCCGGCCACAACGAGATCTGCAGGGTCTTCCGCAAACACGATTGGGTGGTCAACTGCACCGGCCCGTTCGAGGTGCATGCAGACTCACTCGCCCGTGCTTGCATCGACTCAGGCACCGGGTACATCGACGTCAACGATTCGATCGACGCCCGCCGCGCAATCATGGCCCTCGACGGGGATGCTCGGCGGGAGGGGGTTCCCGTGCTCACCGGGTTCGGCCTGTGCCCGGGCTTGTCGACGGCCCTGTTGATGCTCGGGGCCCGCGCTGCGGGGGCCGAAGAGGTCCGCGATGTGCGGGTCGATCTGCGAATTGGCGCCGACCAGGAATCCGGGGCCGCGTCGGTCGAGTCGATGTTCCGGACCATTCGCGGCGGATACCGCGCGATGCTCGGCGGCGCCATCGTCGAAGTGCGGCGCAACCTGGTGTCGTCGCAAAGCGGAATCGGCTACGAATGCCCGGACATCGACGTCGTACGCGAGGTGTGCCCCTCGATCCTCGGATATTCCTACCACGTCGCCTTCGATGCTCTCCCCGATGAGTCGGTGGAGAAGATCCGCACGTCGAGACTGTACGCGATGCCCGTCGTCTCCGGTCTGCTCGCCCGTCTCGGGGCGGCCGTGACGTCGCGGAAGGCGCGGGCGAAGGGCACTCCGCAACCCGCCGAGCTGGTCGTCGCACTGTCCTCCGCCGGCGCGGGCGATGCGGGGTCGGCGGCCGAGACAACCGTCGTCCGGGCGACTGGCCCGGGTTCCTACAAAATGACCGCGGCCATTGCCGCCGCCACCGTTGCGTCGGTCGCGGGGAAGCCGGTCGCGCCGGGGTGCCGGGATCTCGTCGGCCACCCCCGGCTCCTCGAACCGGTCCTCGCCTTCGCCCGCGATGCGGGCATCCATATCGAAACGCCGCATGACAACCCGACCACGGGGCCACTGCCGGCAGCGGCCCAATGCGACACTAAAGAAAAGGAGAAACGATGACGGATCAAGCTGAACGGGGTGCGGCGATCGTCGTCCGCGACCTCACGAAGAGCTACCCGATTGCGGGCAAAGCCGGCACCGCGCCCGAAGGCGGGGCAGGTGCTCCGCCGGACGGCGGGCGCAAGGGAAAGCGCGGCGCCCGGATGCGCAAGCATGTGCTCGACGGCGTGAGTTTCACCGTGCCCGCCGGGTCGATCGTGTCGTTCCTCGGCCACAACGGCGCAGGCAAGACCACCCTCATCCGAATCCTGTCGACGCTCATCACCGCAGACTCCGGCGAGGTGAGCATCTTCTCGCGCGATGTGAAAGAGGATCCGGCGGGCGTGCGCGCCGACATTGCCACCACCGGCCAATTCGCGGCGATCGACGAGAACCTCACCGGCCGGGAGAACCTGGAGTTCTTCGGGCGTCTGCGCGGACTCGACCGCGCCGACGCGGCCGCCCGCGCGACGGAACTGCTCGCGCAATTCTCGCTCGCGGACAGTGCCTCGACGTTGGCGTCGGCCTATTCGGGTGGCATGCGGCGCCGCCTCGACATCGCCGCGTCGCTGTGCGTCGTGCCCAGGTTGCTGTTCCTCGACGAACCCACGACGGGGCTGGACCCGGTCAGCCGCGAAGAGTTGTGGGGCTTCATCCGGCAACTGCGGGACGACGGAATGACCCTGGTGCTGACCACCCAGTACCTGGAAGAGGCGGAGGCGCTGGCAGACCACGTCCATCTGCTCAAGGACCGCCGCATCGTCGCCAGCGGAACGCCGGAGGAATTGCGTCGCGACTTCGGGTCGCACGTGCTCCGCGTGTCCTTCGCCACCGCCGCCGGGGCGGAGGCATTCGCCCGCTGCCTAAGGGGAGCGTGTCTGGACCGCGCCCGCGTCGCGGGGAAGATGGTGTCCCTCGACGTCGACCCCGGACCGCAGGTCCTCGAGGCGGTGGCGCGGGCGATGGAGGCCTCGGAAGCGTTGCCGGATTCGCTGAGCGTGTCGCCGCCCACCCTTAACGAGGTGTTCATATCGATGAACGCGGGGGGTGCGGCGCGATGAGTGCGACGTCGGTCGCGGCGTTCCTCCGTCGGGATCTGCTGCTGTTGCGACGCAACACCGCGTCGCTGATCTCCATGTTCGTCGTTCCTCCCCTCTTCCTGCTGTGCCTGTACGCGGTGTTTGGGTACTCAGCAGGGCAATCCGGCTTCGGGTACCTGCGTTTCGTGCTCGGCGGCTGCCTGTTCCAGGCGGCGATGTTCACCGCCGCGGCGTCGGCGATGGCGGTGGGACAGGACGTCGAATCCGGGCTCGTCGACCGTGTGCGCGTGTTGCCCGGGGCCACGGGCGGCTATGTCGCCGGCAGGCTCGCCACCGATGTGCTGCGGATGTCCGCGTCGATCGCGGCGCTGCTGATCGTCGCGTGGGCCTGTGGCCTCGACATGGCTCTCGGTGACGTCGCGTGGACAGTCCTGTGGTCACTGCTCGCTGCCGCGGTCCTGTCCCTGGTCACGGACGGGGTGATCCTGATGGTGCCCGCTCCGGTGTCGACGGCCTCATCGATCCAGGCGCTGGAAATGCTGCTGCTCATGTTCTCCACCGCGTTCATTCCGACGACCGCTGTGGACGGCTCCCTGCGCGACATCGTGCGCCACATGCCTTTTTCGCCGGTGATCGAGGTGATCAGGGCGGCGTCCCCGGGCGCCTTCCCGAATCACGCCGGGGAAGAGGCCGCCCTGTGGCTCGGTGTCGCGACGGTCGTCGGAATCGTCCTGTTCATCCGCCTGTTCACCTCGAGGAGCGAATCATGATCGACGCCATTTTCGTGCATCTGCGGCGCATCGTCCACACTTGGCTGCGGCGCCCTGACTTCTGGTTCATGACGTTCATTGCTCCGCTCGTGTACCTGTTCATCGTCAACCGCATGTTCGGTAGCCTGGTCAGGCAGCTCACCGGAGAGTTCGAACTCCGGAACGCGGTCATCCTTGTCGTAACGGCGTGGGCGTTCATCTTGGCCATCACGGGATCGTCCACCGTGTTCGTTGAACGCAGCAATGGCCTCCACGAGCGGTTGATCACAATGCCGGCACCGTACGCGGCCGTGCCGACCGCACGGATAATCGCCGAGTTCATCCGGATCATGGCGATGACGATCGTCGTCGCGGCGGTGGCCGCCTTGCTTTCCGACGGCCCCCTGGAGGTGTCCTGGTGGTGGAGGATCACGGTGACCGGCGCGATGGTTGCCGCGGCGGCCGCATGCACCGGCACGTACATCGCGTTCTCCATCACCAGCCCCCAGGGATCCGTGGCCCTTATCCCGTTGATAATCGTTGCGATGTTCGTCAACACGGTGCTCATGCCCGCCGACCACTTCCGTCCCCTCCTGCGCGGAATCGCCGGGCACACCCCCGTATCTGCGGCCGGCGAGGCCGTCAACGGTACCGGGGCTGCGGGTCTGGTGGTCTGCGCGGCCTGGTTCTTTGGTATCGCCGTGCTCGCGGCGTGGGGCATCGCCGTGAAAACGAGGCCGGGGGAGTCTGCATGACGGCCCGCGAATCCGAGCATCTAACCCGAAACCGCCGCGTGGACGCGGCCCACACACCCGGAGACAGAACCAGATGAAGTCGATCGCCCAGATCGTCCAGAACAACCGCAGGCTCCTCGCGGCCTACGAGGACAAGGTCCAGCCGAGGTTCCTAAGCCGCTATGCGCGCGAACCGATGGACGCCGCCGCCGTGTACCGGAAGCTCCGTGCGCTGGATCCCGGGCCGGATGCGCCGGCCCGGGTCCTCGACCTCGGTTGCGGAACCGGGTGGCTCGCCCGCACGCTCGCCGCTGAGTCTCGCTATCGCAGGGCGAACATCGTCGGCTACGACCTGTCGCCCAATGCGATCCGCATCGCCCGCGAACGCGCCGCCGCCGACGGGCTCGGGGCCCGGACGGAATTCCACGTTGCCGACATCCTCACGCCGCTCGCGGGAGAGCCCGGCGGGGCCTGTGAAATCTGGGTGTGTGGCGCGCTCCACCAAATGAAGGATGCGGGAGCCGCGCTCGGCAGGGTCTCCGGGCTGCTCGCCGACGGCGGCATCGCTTACGTGCAGACGTTCGTCGAGGATCCCGACGTGAACGAGCGGGTCGACATGGCCGTCATGGCGAAGATGGGCCACCGGGTGTTCCGGGGCAGCGAGCTCGAGGACCTCGCCGAAGCCAACGGGCTGAAGCTGGACGGAGCCTCACGCGCCGGCACGGTGTATTTCTGCACTCTCGCGAAGAAAAGCGCGATCGGGGAGGCGGGGAAGTGAGCGCCGTGGACGGGACCGTCGGCCCGTGGTCGCTGCTCGCCCCGATCCGGACCCGGATGCGTGCGGTGGTCGCGTTGTCCGTCCTGTCGTCGGTGGCTACCGTCGCTTCGCTGGTCGGCATCATCGACATCGCGATGACGTACCCGGAGGCCCCGGTGCATCGGACGTGGTTGGCCGTGGTTGTCATCGTCGTCGCCGCGACGGTGCGAATGGCTGCGGACGGCGCCGCCGGCATGCTCTCGCACCGGGCGGATAACGACCTGCAGCTCTACCTCCGGCGCCGGTTGGTTGCCCATATCCGGAAGCTGCCGCTGGGTTGGCTGGACGCCCGGCGCTCGTCGGGGATCATCGGGTCGGTTGAGAAGGACGTCGCGGCTGTCCACCAGCTCATGGGCCACACCGTCGGCGAGACCGTGGTGGCGGTGCTGGTTCCCCTGCTTTCCCTCATCGCGCTCGTCGCGGTCGATTGGCGGATCGCGGCGGTGGCGGTCGTCCCGGTGCTGGTCACCTTCGCCCTGATGGGCGTGATGATTTCGCGCGGAGCCGGTCTTCAGCGCGACTACGAGCGAGCCTCTGAAAAAGTGACGGCTGCGGTCATCGAGTTGGTGCGCGGCATCCCGGTGATGAAGTCCTTCGGACGCGCCAGCCAGGGCGCGGGCCGCTACGATGCCGCGGCGTCGTCGTTCGTCCGCGCGTGGTCCGCCTGGTCCCGGCAGTCGAACATCTATCTCGGGCTCATCGACGTGGTGACGTCCCCGATCACGGTCCTCGCAGTGGTGTGCGGCGCCGGCCTCGCTTTGAGGGACACCGCGGGCGGCAAACCGGAGGGTCTCGTCGCCGGGCTGGTTCTCGGCCTTGGACTCTCCGCGGCGATCGTGAGGGTGGCTATGAACTCCGAACCCATCATCGCGGGGATCGCCGCCCTGAAGTCCATCGCGGAGGTGCTGGGCACGCCGCCGATCACCGAGTCCGCCGAGCCGGTGCCCGTGCACGGAGGCGCGCTCGAGGTCCGGAACCTGGTCTTCTCCTACGGGGATGGGCCGCGGGTCCTCGACGGGATGTCCGCGACGTTCGAATCGGGGGCCCTCACGGCGCTGGTGGGACCCTCCGGTTCCGGAAAGTCCACCGTCGCCCGGCTGTTGGCGCGTTTCCACGACCCTGTCGAAGGCTCGGTGCTGCTGGGCGGCGACGATCTTCGCGACATCGCCGTGCGCGACGTGCACCGTTCGGTGTCGGTGGTGTTCCAGGATCCGCAGTTGCTCACGCTGCCCTTGCGGGAGAACATCCGGCTGGCCAGGAGAGACGCCACCGACGGCGAAATCATGGCGGCCGCGAAGCTCGCGAACCTCGATACGGTCATCGCGGCGCTGCCGAAGGGCCTGGATTCGGTGGTCAACGTCGACGTAACCTTTTCCGGTGGTGAGGCGCAGCGCGTGGCCATCGCGAGGTCGATTGTCACGGACGCGCCGGTGCTCATCTTCGACGAGGCAACCGCTTACGCGGATCCGGCTTCCGAGGCCCTCATTCAGTCCGCAATCGAGCGTTTGGCTCGTTCGCGGACGGTGATCGTGATTGCGCACAGATTGAGCACGATCCGCAACGCTGACCGCATCCTCGTTCTCGATGGGGGAGCGGTCGCGGAGGCGGGCACCCACGACGAGTTGCTTGCGCGCGGTGGCCGCTACCGGGATCTGTGGCGCGCGTTCGCCCTCGACGACGAACCATCCGCCCCGCGGGGCACTGAAGCAGACGATGAAAAGGCAGGGAACCGATGATCCGGGACTTGTGGTCGATGACGGATCGGCACTCGAAGATGACGCTGGCGTGGCTCATTGCGTTGGCCGCGCTTGCCGCGCTGGCACAGGGAGCGGCGTTCGTCGCGCTGCTGCCGCTGCTGTCGGCTCTGGCCGAGGGAGATGATGCGACGGCGTGGCGTTTCACCGGCGTCATCGCCGGCCTCGCGGCCGCCCATGCGGTGCTGTCCCTCGCCGCGGGGACGGTCGGCAGGGCGAATTCCGCAGCGGTGCTGTCGTCCCTGCTGCGTTCCCTGGGCGAACGCGTGCTGACGTTGCCACTCGGGTACGTCACCAAGT
Organism: Corynebacterium sp. ACRPE; assembly: GCF_022347435.1. Taxonomy (NCBI): domain Bacteria; kingdom Bacillati; phylum Actinomycetota; class Actinomycetes; order Mycobacteriales; family Corynebacteriaceae; genus Corynebacterium; species Corynebacterium sp. ACRPE. Next base: position 19,781 of record NZ_JAKRNA010000015.1, read on the forward strand.
CCACGGCCGGCCGCTTTTCGGAGATGGCGTCTTCGGGCATGGCGTTCGCGGCGTCCGTGCCGCACGTGATCCTGCGGCCCGTCATCGCCGCTGTGGTTACGCCGACCGTCATCGCTCTCGGAATTCTGGCGATGGATTGGCGCGTCGGGTTGGTTCTCGTCGCGTCGGCGCCGGTGCTCTTCTTCGCCTACCGGGCCATTGGCCGGGTCGGCGGGGAGTCGGACGAAGCGCATGCTGACGCCGTCGCTGCCGTCTCCGGCAGGCTGATCGAGTTCACCCGCGGCCAGCAGGTGATTCGCGCCGCGGGCGACGGTTCGGCGGCGGACGCGATGGTGGATGAGGCGATCCAGGCCCAACACGATGCGTTCGCGAAGGCGACGTCGACGCAAGGCGCGGCCATCGGACGGTTGGGCTCGGTCGTCCATGCGGTGTTCACGGCGGCGGTGGTCGTCGCCGTGGCGGTCGCCGCGACGGGCGGGATGTCACCGGCGCATTTGGCGCCGATGCTCATTGTGGTCGTCCAGTTCACCGGACCGATCACCACGGCGGGAGCGTTGTCCGGCGGTTTCGGCGCGGGCCGCAACACGTTGGCTGCGCTGCGTGAGCTGCGGGCGATCCCCGTCCTTCCCGAGCCTGCCGCACCGGAGCTGCCCGACGGGCATGACGTGGAGTTCCGCGGCGTGAGCTTCGGGTACGGGGAGAAGAAGGTCCTCGACGGCGTCAGCTTCCGTGCGCCTCAGGGAGCGCTGGTCGCCATAGTGGGACCTTCGGGGGCGGGCAAGACGACGGTCATGCGGCTGCTGTCGCGGTTTCATGATCCGGACTCGGGGGAGATCCTCATTGGCGGGGTGCCCTTGCCTCGGATCGGCACCGACGGCGTGAACTCGCTGGTGACCCCGGTGTTCCAGGAGACGTTCCTCTTCGACGCGTCCGTGCGGGACAACGTGGTCTTCGCCGACCCCGGATTCGGTTCCGGGCCCGGCGACGGAGACCGCTTGCGCGAGGCCGCCCGGCGATCCGGGGTGGACCGCATCGTGGAGCTACTGCCTTCCGGGTGGGATAACCCGGTGGGGGAGGAGGGGACGCTGCTGTCGGGAGGCGAGCGGCAGCGCGTCGCCATCGCCCGGGCGCTTCTGAAGGATTCCCCGGTGGTGTTTTTCGACGAGCCGACGTCCTCGCTGGATGCGGCCACTGAGCGGGCGATTGTCGGCACGATGGAAGCGTTGCGCGGCGATCGCACCGTGATCGTCGTCGCCCATCGCCTGCACACCGTCCGCGATGCCGACCTCATCGTCGTGCTTTCGGAGGACGGGACGGTCGCAGAACGGGGCACGCACGATGAATTGCTGGCGAAGGGCGGCCGCTACGCCGAGTCGTGGACGTGCCGGACGGGAGGCTCCCCGGGCGCCTGATCCTCTCGTCCGTCGAGGACCATCGCTCCGGTCCGGTACCGGTGCAGTGGTCCCGCCACGCCGTCCCGGTCAGCGGGTCCTCGACGATGCCCTGGGCGACAGGGTCGTAATTGAAGCCGTAGTGCTCGGTGCGGTGGGCGGGGCACACGTCTTGGACGGTGATGTTGGTGACGCCGGGTTCCCGCACGAAGGAGTTTTAGTGGGGGAGCACGGCATTGTCGTGCCGCGGGCCCAGGAAGGTGTACCGCACGCCCGGTCGAGTGATGTCGCCGATGGTCAGCTCATTCAGCAGCATGGAACCGGAGATCTGCTGTTCCCAGGCAAGCGCGTTCGTTTTGCCGGCGTTTCGGGAGTATCCGTGGCGCATCTCGGGGTGGACGTCAAAGCGATCGGCTGCGCTGTGCGCCCGGGGCCCGTGGTTCGAGGCACCGGTACCGATGAGCTGTTCGACGACCCGGTCCCCGCCCAGCTCCCGGATGTAGTGGTGGGGCAGGGGTCCGCTGCCCTGCGAATACCCGACGAGGTTGACCGCCGGGGCTCCGGTCGCGGCCAGCACCCGGTCGACGACGGAATCCAGTGTTTTCGAGCTGTGGCGGATGTCGCCGCTGAACACGGCCCATTCGACGGGGTGTCCATCGACGACGAGCGGGTTGTCGGTGAACGTGTAGGCGCACAGCCCGGCCCGGGCGAGGCGGGACGCGAGGCCCGCCCATTTCGCGTAGGCGTCCTCCCCGGTCCCGGGAATGAGGATGACGGGCAATTCACCGTCCCGGGGCGGCACCGGAAGTCGTTGGTGCCGGGGGCACCAGACCGGGCTTGGCCATGGACAGGGCCCGGGCGGCCGCGGGTGAGGTTTGCCGGCGGCTGGGCCACCGGTCGGGAAACCGCCGTCCGACAGCGACGAGGGGATTCTCGTCACCTCGTCGGGGGTGTTCCTATATAGGTTGTCAACTCCGTGGGTGGGCTTGTTGGTGGTGTGAAGGGTTTCTGCTTCGTCTCGTAGATGTTGTTTTGGGTACCTTGAGGAGCCGGTTGGGCTTGCTGTGCAATCGGCTTGGATGGGGGTCTGGTGGCTTTAGGCTGCTGCGGCCTTCTGGATTGTGGGGATGTCTCGGTAGTGCTCGCCGTTTCGCATCATGGCGAAGAGAGCGTTGAGGCGTCGGCGTGCGAGTGCGACGACTGCGGCGTTGTGTCTTTTGTCTTCTTTGCGTTTTCGTTCATAGAATTGCCGGGAACGCTCGTGGAATCTGGTCGATGCAGAAGACGATTGCCATAGGGCGTTCTTTAATTTTTGTTGCCAGCGCGGTTGGGTGAATTCGGCATAATGGACGTTCCTGATTGATTTGTCCGTGGTGATAGGCCTGTATAGGACGCTAGGTGCGCTGCATCGGGGAGGTCGGACATATCGCCAACAGTCATGAGGATCTGTGCTGCGCTACGTGGGCCGATGCCGGGCATGGATAAAAGAATCTCGGTTTGAGGAATGTCTTGAATGAGCTTGAGTACCTGTGCTTCTATTTCCTTGCGATGTGCTAGTTTGGCCAGTGCGTCTTTGGCGGACATTGCTACGCTAAGTTCGGGGTATTCTGCGCCGGCAATGGACACGGTCTGTGTGTGGATGGCAGCAAGCATGGCATGGATGACAGGCTCGGGATTGCGCGCTTTGTGACTGCGCGCAAAGGCTGCTAGGCGTGTTTTACCGATGCGTCGAATCTTGGTGGGGCCGCCGTATTTTGCAAGTAGGTGGAGGATCCATTTTCGGTGAATCATCTGTCCGTGCAGGACATGGTCGAAGGCAGGATTGGTTCCCACGAGCGCGGATCGCATCTGGTTAATTAGGCGTGTGTAGGCTCGGGCGAGGTCTTCGTCGATACCGTTGAGAACTTTTGGCTGGGTAAAGACTTCCTCAACGCGGTCGACGCTGCGCAGGGCGTCTGGAAGGTTAAGACCGGCATGGGCGATGACGTAGGCGTCGCGTACATCGGTCTTGGAGTTGCCGACGTGGATGCGAGAGAGCTGTCGCATCGCAAGCCCTGGTAGATAGCGATCGTCTGCCCTATGTGTTGGGCGACTGCGACGGTTAATCGGCCGATGTTGTTGGGTTGATCGACAATGACAAGGACCGAGGTGTTGTCGGCGAGGAATTGGCCGAAGAGCTTGCGTAGCGAGCCTTCATGCTGATTGATGCGTTTGGGCAGGACTTGTCTGCCTTGGGGATCGAGGACACAGGCGTGGTGGAAGTATTTGCCGACGTCCACGCCAATGACGAAGTCATAGGCCATGGGTGTGTTCCTCCTAGCGATGAATTAGAAGTTGTGAGGTTACCCTCGTTTAGTGGACACCCTATTTGTGCGGATCTTGTGTCCGTAGGAGAGGATGTTCATTGTGAGTCAACAGCGCAAGAAGTACACGCCGGAGTACCGGCGTGAAGCCGCGAACCTTGTAATCGAGTCAGAGCGCCCGATCGCTCATGTGGCTAAGGAGATTGGCGTCTCCGCCGGGCTTTTAGGCCGGTGGGTCAAACTCGAGCGTGAACGCCGAGGGGCCTCGGATGGGATGAGTGAGGCTGATCTTCGTGCTGAGAATGCTCGTCTGCGCCGTGAGTTGGCGGAAGCCAAGATGGATAATGAGTTCTTGTCAAAAGCGACAGCCTTCTTCGCCGCGAAGCAACGCGAGCAGAAAAGTTCGAATTGATGCAGCAGGAGAAGGCAAACTACAGCATCAAACGCATGGCACGGCTATTAAAAGTGTCTCGGTCTGGATACTACAAATGGGCTGATACGCAGCAGAAGCGACTATCTGGCGAAAATGATCGTGCTGCATTTTACGATGGCGTTGACCGAAAGATTCATCAGATTTGGAAAGACTCCGATGAGGTTTATGGTGCTCCGCGGATCACCGCAGAACTTACCGAGCGTTACCGGATCACCCTGAATCGCAAGACTGTGGCTAAGCGGATGCGCCTGATGGGAATTGAAGGGATTTCACCGCGTGCCTTTGTCCCGGTGACAACGATTCAAGCTAAGCGTCAGTCGAGTCTTCCTGACCTGGTCAAGCGCGTGTTTGATACTGGTGATCTCAACCGAGTGTGGATGTCGGATATTACCTACCTACGCACCAGCGAGGGATGGTTGTACTTGTGTGCGGTCCGCGACGGCCATTCCCGCAGGGTGCTGGGCTGGGCGATGGATAGCGTTCAAGATACATGCCTGGTCGAACGGGCCCTGCGGATGGCATATACACTGCGCGGTGACGTTCCTGATGGGCTGGTGTTCCACGCTGACCGCGGAACGCAATTTACCAGCGAGAAGATCTGGGAAGTCTGCCATAACCTGGGCATTGCTCAGTCTGTGGGGCGTACTGGTGTGTGCTTTGATAACGCGATGGCTGAGTCGTTCTGGTCGACGCTTAAAACCGAGTTCTACGACCGTAAGCGTTGGCCAACCCGTGATGCCGCGCGCAAGGCCGTTGCCTACTGGATGGAAGTCGTTTACAACCGTCGGCGCCGGCACTCTGCACTAGGGATGGTCAGTCCCGTCGACTTCGAAAACCACATTGGTCTAACCACCAGTAGAAAAGAAATAGCTGCCTAAACACTAGGTAGCCCCACTACGTGTCCACGATTTGCGGGCAACCCCAGTTGGACTATTTGAGCTTCATCGCTGGGGGTGGTCGGACATACTTAGTACTGGCATCTACATTACTGTGAGACCTCATACCACCTGGGCTGGGTCAGGTTCCTATTAGCAGTTTGAGTATGTCACTGTCTTCGGCGGCATCACCCCCAGATCATTTTCAGACAGGGGCGGGAATAAGCCATACCGAAGCCCGCGACTAGTTCTACTGTCCTTTCAGACGGAGGGAACGGAAATAAACATAGCCCGCCCAATCGGGTGGACAGACTATGAATCTTCGGCGCCCTGAGGTGGAACTGCTAACAACGAAATGGGGGGCGATGTTGGACGGGAGCGGCATCTACAAGGTTGCGCGGCAGCGCGCCGAAGAGATGTTCGGCTCGCAGGTGCTGCATCCTTTTGGTCCCGACTGGGACGTATTCAAAGTACGCGGCAAAATTTTCTTGCTGTTGACAGCGGTGACCGGTCAACAGCAAATGATCATTAAGGCCGAGCCGGAGGACTGCCAAGCGCTACAGCAGCAGTATCCATTCATTGCGCCGGGCTACCACATGAATAAACGGCATTGGGTTTCCGTCTATCCACACGCAGAGCTGCACCAACAGCTGATAGAGGAGTTGGTCACGGATTCTTATCGTTTGGTGGTAGAGAAGCTGCCGAGAAGGCAGCGGCCGATCGAGCCGTCCTCTGGACACTAAGGCCTTTGCGTTTAGGACAGTGACGAGTCACTTTAGAATTAAAGCCAAGTTGATAGAATAAATCCCATGACCGAGCGCGATGACTACTGGCTGGATGATGAAGAACTCACATCATTTATGTCTCTAATGAGCGTAAATATTCGCTTAACCAATATTTTGGATGCTCAGCTGCGCGATGACGCAGGCTTGAGCTTTTTTGAATATACAGTGCTATCTCGGCTATCGGAGGCGGAAAGTCGCGAGATGCGTATGCGCGATTTGGCGATTACCGCCAATGGATCTTTGTCCCGCTTGAGCCAGGTCGTTACGCGCCTAGAAAAGCAGGGGTGGGTCGTGCGCCAGCCGTGCCCGACTGATGGCCGCACCACCATGGCAAAGCTCACGGATAGCGGCTGGGACAAAGTAGTAGAGACTGCGCCTGGACACGCTAAGCAGGCGAGGAGGTCCGTAATGGATAGCCTGACCCGTACGCAGATTCGCCAGATGCTGCAGATTAATCAGCGGATCATTAAGGCCATCGAGAATGATGAGCGCTACGGTGGGCGCTATTAGCTAGCGAAACGAGCAGGGCTATTTCTTGGGATAGCCGCGGCGGCCCGAGACGGTTTTATCGAAGGGGATCCAAAACCGGAGGGCCGCTTCCTGGTTTTTGGAGATACCGATACGCGGTCCGCACACCCATTCTGGTTCGGTGGTTCGCTCGACAAGCTGTATTGGTTGGTGGTTGTCTTCGAGCGTGAAGCCGAGGGCTTTGCCGAGGTTTCCCGGTCCGCGGGCGAGGTTATGAAAATCAGAGGTGCCACGGCGGGCGAAGGCGATGTCGGCACCCTCGATGATTTCACCGCCACGCAGCAGACAGCCCTGGCCAGTGCCTTCAGGGGCACAGACGATATTGACGTTGCGGTGGATGCCGTAAGAAATATAGACGTAGAACCTGCCCGGAGGACCGAACATGGCCGCATTACGCGGGGTTTTGCCATTGAAGGTGTGTGCCGCGGAGTCCTCGGCGCCTAGGTAAGCCTCGACCTCAGTGAGGCGGATGCTCACCCCGGCATGGGTGAGGGTGCAGCCGAGGAGTTGGGGAGCGACGGCGTCGGCAGTCAGGGCAAAATCAATCATTAACCACGAGCGTAGTAGCGCTTACCTGCCACGGGGGTGCGCAGGAGGCGATCCAGGCTCACAGGTTCGAGGCCCTTGGCGCGTAGGCCATCGATGACACAATCGGCGGCGTCCACGGTGGTGGGGTGGATATCATGCATCAAGACGATGGAGCCGGCGCGGGCACCCTGCACGGCCGAGGAACAGACGTGCTCAGAGTTGCGGTCTTTCCAATCCACGGTGTCGACGTCCCATAGCGCCTGGGAGACGCCCTTATCGCGGGTTACCTGATCCACGGTGGCGTTGGTAGCGCCGTAGGGCGGGCGTACCCAGCGCGTGCCCTGGCCGGTGGCCTTCTTAATAGCGGCGTTGCCGGCGTCGATCTCTTGGGATACCTGCTCGTAGGACAGCGTATTGAGTTGGCGGTGGCTCTTGGTGTGGTTGCCGATGGTGTGGCCCTCGGCCTTCATGCGTTTGAGGAGCTCAGGGTGCTGCTCAGCACTAGGGGCGAGAACCATGAAGCTTGCATGCGCGTTCTTGGCCTTGAGCTTGTCCAGCAGGCGGTTGGTTTCGGCGCCTGGGCCGTCGTCGTAGGTGATAGCTACGCAGTTGGCACAGTCGACGCCACCACTATTGCGCGTCTCTGTTTTCTTCTCCTGGGCCGGGGTGGGCGCCTTCTGTTTAGGAGCCTTTGGGGAGAAGGCCTTGGAGGAGATGTCCTCGACCTGCGCGCGGGCGTCCTCGATGCGGTGGTTGATGTCATCTTGGATATTCGAGCTGGAGGACACAGGCAGCTGTGGAATCTGCGGCAACTGTGCGTTAGCGGCCGCCGGAACGGCAGCGGCGACGAGCACGGTGAGGGCGGAGGTGAGAATGCGGCGCATAGTCTTCCTAAGGATGAGGGAAAGTGGACACGATGTGCCCATGACCCTAGCGCCTGCGTGTTACGGAAGTGATAGGACATGCCTAAAGTGACCAAAGTGGTTTGCGTGGTTCAGGTTTGGAGTTACTTCGCCTGCGGTAGTAAAGTATTTAGGTACTGGGGCATTAGCTCAATTGGTAGAGCATCTGCTTTGCAAGCAGAAGGTCAGGAGTTCGATTCTCCTATGCTCCACAGCATGAAGTCCGGCTTCCTCTTCGGAGGGGCCGGACTTTTTACGTGGTGGGGCTCAGGGGGTTGAGTTAGCGATTTTCGTCCATACAAACCGTGGTTTTCGTCGACGGTTGTGCTGGTTTATATGGACGAAAATCGTGATCTGCGAAAGAAGAGGGCGGAAGTGTGCAAGGTCGCGGGGAGAATCTTTCAGTACAGTGAATGGGGAATCATTACTGTCCCCCGATATCACCAGGAGACCAACCATGACCGCCAACGTTCGCTACAGCGATCCCTTTACCTCCGCAGATAAGGAAGTTGCGGCGCCGGAGGGCGCGGAATTCGTTGTGGTGCGCAAGCGCGGCGAGGCTGCGGTAGATGGTGAGGTTGTGAGCTTTCACAGCACCCGCGAAGATGCGCGTGAGGCGGTTATGGCTGGCCTGACCGAGGAATTTAAGACGGCCGTGGATAACGAGCCGATTTACGTCACCCACGCCCGCCTGCGTTCGCTTTAGAAGCGCTTGACCATCACAAAGTGATCCTCGTGGCTGCCCACGTGCTCGAAGCCGAGGTGTTCATAGAGACCCTTGGCACGGGGATTATCGGGGTGGACGGCTAGCGAGATGCCGGGGGCGCGCAGGGTCTGGGCGAGGGAAATGGCGGCGTCGATAAGCGCGGTGGCAATGCCCTGGCCCTTGTAGCGTGCCTCGACCGCGATGGCGAGCTCCGGAATGGCGGGCTCGACAAAGCCAAAGCCGTGATTGTCCTCCGTACCCCAGTTGAGCCACACGCCGCCCGCCGGGACGAGCTCCTGCCAGGCGATGAAACCGCCCTGGTTGGGATCCCAATTTTCCACGTAGAAGGCAAAATCATCGGCGAAGTCGGGGGAGAGCTCGCCGTGCTCGTCACCGAAGGTATCGGTAAGGAAATTGAGGCGGGCGAGGTAGGTGCGGTCAGATTCCTGCGTTGCGCGAAGTTCCATAAGATCCACGATAGACGGCGGGGCAGCAGCGTGGGGTGGGCATGCGAAAATCCCCTCCGCACAGGCTGGTGACCTGCGGGGAGAGGATTGTGCTAACGCTTAGGCTAAGTGGTAATTGCGGACGTCGTGACCGTTGAACTCGCGCTCGATGCCGGCCTCATCCACGGAGTGGAAGGTGGTTCCGTTATCGATGGCGAAGCGCAGGTTGTCCACGCGAGAGGAAGGGTCTTTGGACACAGCACCCGCCGGGAAGTAGTACGTTGAGCCGTCTTTGAGCTTGACGGTGAGGGACTCAAAGCTCATTGTTCATCTCCTTGTAGAAAGATCCCTAATGTGGGAATTCAATCAAGAGATTTTTGTTTAGGCAAAGCAATGAGATCTAGACAACGCTACGCATACCCCCACGGCGGGGTGGTAAGCGTATTTATTCCTAGGTTTACAGGCGGTGCTTGCCCTCGTTTTGGTGGTCATCGGTAACGCGGGTGGTATCGGCCGGCTGAGCTGCTTCTTCCTCGCGGTGCTTGGCCAGCTGCTCATCGATGGAACCGAGGAGCTCCTCATCGCGTACGGCACCTTCTTCAACGAGGTCAGACTGGGTGTCATTCTCGCTGGTGGAGGTGTAGACCAAGGTGGACTCCGGAGCGGTGTGGGAATCGGCCTGGAAGTCATCCACGCGCGGCGGGGTCTGGGAAGGTTTGTCGTTGGAGCGCAGCCAGTAGTAGGCACCGCCGGCCGCAGCGGACAGCAGGGCGATGATGCCGGCGAAGATCCAGCCCTTAGAGGACTTCTTATTCTTCTTTTGCTTCTTGGCTACCTTGGCGGACTTCTTCTTGAGGTTCTTCTGGGCCTTCTGAGAATCCTTCTTTGCCTGCTTGCGGGCCTTCTTAGCCTTCTTGGTGGCCTCTTCCTTGGCGTCGTTCAGGCGCTCGGTGGCGTCTTCGCGGTAGTCGTTGAACTCCTCCAGGGCGCGCTCGAGGCGGGAGTGTGCGGCGCGGGTAACGGCGCCTGCTTGGCGGCGCGGCTCGGCGAAGGCGCTGTTATCGCGCTCGTCCATCTTCTGTGCGGCCTCTTCCAGGGCGGTGTAGGCCTCGCGGGACTTTTCCTCGCGGTAGTTATTGAACTGGCTCCACAGGTTCGATGCGGTCTTAAAGGCCACGTTCAGCGTGGTGGGGTTCATGGGGTGGAACACTCCTTAACTCAGATTTATCAATTCGCTTTCACCCAGCATAGTGACGTGTTGGGCGGTGTACCACCGTTGGCGTCATGGCGTGCAGCGAGAACGCGCTAGAAATAGACCGCTTGGTTCAGAATTCATGATTATTATTCACCTGATTTTTCGTCAACCTCGCAGTTTGCAGGCTTGCAAAGGTGTCACCATTACAGAATCGCTACCGCGCAAACTGAACAGCTTGGTACGTTTTTTCTCAACACACCAACGACGACCAGCAAAGGAGGTGACCATGAGCCCGCGACTTTCGGCTTCCGCGCCCTTGGATTTTGAAAGCGAAGAGGAAGCACCTGCGCCCGAGCGCCTGGCCCTTTCCTTTGAGGTAATCCCGCCGCGCCACGATGCCGATGCCGCCAAGATCGACCGCTTACTAGAGGTGCTGGAAAGCTATCACCCTGATTACATCGCGGTGACCAGTTCCCAGCGCTCCGGTTGGTTGGAGGGAACCGCGGCCTTCATTGAGAAGATTTCGCAGAACACCTCTATGCGCCCACTGGCGCACCTGGCCTGCACGGCTGGTACGCGCGACGAGCTCATTGGGTGGATTAATCGCTTGGTGGATGCCGGCGTGCGCGGCCTGCTGGCCTTGCGCGGCGATCTCCCCGAAGGGGGCATGCCTGAGCACTACCTGCAACATGCCGATGAGCTGGTTCGCCTCATCCGCCAGCTGGAAAGCCACCAAGCCGCCCGCTTCGCCGCCGGCCGCCTCGCGGTAAGCGTGGCGTGCTACCCCAGCGGCCATGCCGAGTCCAAGAACGAGGACGAAGACTTCGACGTCCTGCTCAATAAGCAGCGTCTCGGCGCGGACTTCGCCATCACCCAGCTCTTCTTCGATGCGGAGGACTTCCTCCGCTTCGCCCAAAGGGCGAAATTGGCCGGGGTGAAGATCCCCCTCATTCCGGGGATTATGCCCATGACCAGCCTGCGCCGGTTGGAGCGAATGGGGCAGCTGTCCGGGCTGACCGTACCCGAGAGGGTGCGCACTCAGCTCGCGGCAGCGACAACCCCAGAAGAGGAATACGAAATCGGCATGGAGCTTACCGCCCAATTGGCCCGCACCATCGTGGCCGGCGGCGCGGACGGCCTCCATATCTATACCCACAACAACCCGGACATTACGCAAGACCTGTTATCTCGAATCGGAGTAGACAATGACGAACACTAACTTCCCCAAGGCGACGATTGAGGGCTACCCTCGCGTCGGCGCTAACCGTGAACTTAAGCGTGCGCTGGAATCCTACTGGGCCGGGCGCATCGATGCGGAAACCTTCGAGTCCGCCGCACATTCCCTGCGCCTGGATACTTATAACCGCCTGCGCGACCTGGGCCTTACTGAGGACTACGCCATTCCTGCTGACGTCGCCTACTACGACCAGGTGCTCGAGACCGCACTGACCGTTGGCGCCGTGGTCGGCGAGACCCTGGATGATGAGTTCACCTTGGCCCGCGGCAATAAGGACACCGCGCCGCTGGAAATGACCAAGTGGTTCGATACCAACTACCACTACATCGTCCCGGAAATCGCCGATGACCAGGACTTCAAGGCGCACCCGCAGCGCGTTATCAAGCTGGTAGAAGAGGCCCGCGCGGCAGGCCACACCGTGCGCCCATACCTCGTCGGTCCGGTCACCTTGCTGGCTCTGTCTAAGCAGGCAGAGGGTGCTACCAAGTCTCCGTTCGACCGCCTGGATGATGCCGTTAAGGCCTACCAGGAGGTACTGGCCGAGTTGGATAAGTCCGGCGTGAAGTGGGTACAGCTCGCCGAGCCTGCCCTAGTAGCGGACCTGACCATTGCCAATGATGAGGAACTGGCCGCCCATACCAAACGCGCCTATGAGGCCATCTTGGCCGCGGACAACCGCCCGCAGGTATACCTCACCACGCCGTACGGCTCTGTGCGAAAGGGCCTCGAGGTCCTGGCCGAGCTCAAGCCGGAGGCCGTCCATGTGGACCTTTCCGTGGGCACCCTGGCACTCGATGAGGGGTACCTCGATCGCGTGAAGAACCTGAAGTCCCACGTGGTTGCCGGCCTTATCGACGGCCGCAATGTCTGGGCCGCCAACCTGCGCGACCTGCGCTCCAAGTACGAGGACCTGGAGAGCAGCCTCGACTCCCTGTCCGTATCGACTTCCGTATCCTTGCAGCACGTGCCGCACACCGTGGAGGCAGAAACCAAGCTGCCTGCAGACGTCGCCACCTGGTTCTCCTTCGCCAATGAGAAGGTCAAGGAAGTCGTCGCCATCTCCCAGGGCCCGCTGGAGGCACCGGAGGCTTATAGCATCAGCGACCGCGCAGTGCGCACCCGTGCCGAATCCGAGCGCATCCACAACGCGGCGGTGAAGGCGCGCATCGAGAAGCTGCCGGCCGGCGAGGTCAAGCGCGAGCCCGCCTTTGCCGAGCGCAACGAGGCGCAGAAGGAACTAGGCCTGCCGCAGCTGCCAACCACCACCATCGGCTCCTTCCCCCAGACCAAGGAGATCCGCCAGGCGCGTGCGGCGCACCGCAAGGGCGAGCTTTCCGACGCCGACTACAACGCTGCCCTCAAGGAAGAGGTTAAGTCCGTCATTGAGCTGCAGGAGCGCCTCGGCCTCGACGTCCTCGTCCATGGCGAGCCGGAGCGCAATGACATGGTTCAGTACTTTGCCGAGCTGCTCGATGGCTTCGTCACCACCGAAAACGGCTGGGTCCAGTCGTATGGCTCCCGCTGCACCCGTCCGCCAATCGTGGTTGGTGATATCTCCCGCCCGGCTGCGATGACCACCGAGTGGTCCAAGTACGCCCAGTCGCTCTCGGAGCACCACGTCAAGGGCATGCTCACCGGCCCGGTGACCATCTTGGCCTGGTCCTTCGTCCGTGATGACGTACACCAGTCCGTCTCCGCGGATCAGCTCGGCGTCGCGCTGGCAGATGAGGTGCATGACCTGGAAGAGGCCGGCATCGACATCATCCAGATCGACGAGCCGGCCCTGCGCGAGCTGTTGCCGTTGCGTGAGGAAGACCGCAAGGCCTACCTGGACTGGGCCGTGCGTTCCTTCCGCCTGGTAGCCCTCAAGGCCAAGCCGACCACCCAGATCCACACCCACCTGTGCTACTCCGAGTTCGGCCAAATCATCGATGCCGTTGCTGGGCTGGATGCCGATGTCACCTCTATCGAGGCGGCCCGCTCCCGCATGGAGCTGCTGGAGGATATCGACGAGACCTTCCACTCTGAAATCGGCCCGGGCATCTACGATATCCACTCCCCGCGCGTGCCTTCCGTGGCGGAGATGGCCGAGCTCATCCGCGCCGCGCTCAAGCACGTGCCGGTCGAGCGCCTGTGGGTTAACCCGGACTGCGGCCTGAAGACCCGTGGTTACGAGGAGACCGAGGCTTCCCTGCGCAATATGGTGCTAGCTCGCGATGAGGTGCGCGAGTCCCTCTAAATCCTCCCTTATCGCACCACAATCCCGGCCGGGTAAAGAATAAAAGTTCTTACGTGGCCGGGATTTCGCGCTTTTCCTTGCGGCGCTTGTTGATCCAGCCGATGATCATCGGCAGCACGGAAATTGCCACCACGATCAGCATGATGATGTCGATGGAGTGGGCAATCCCGGGGATGCCGCCCAGCAGGACACCGACGAGCAGCATGGAACCTACCCAGCCCACGCCGCCGAGGATATTCCAGCGCAGGAACGAGGAGTAGCCCATTTCTGCGGTACCCGCGGCGAAGGGGACGAAGGTGCGCACAATCGGCACGAAGCGGCCCAATACCAGGGCCACCGGGCCGTGGCGCTGGAAGAAATCCTCCGCGCTATCGAGGTGTTCGGTGCGCAGGATGCGGGCATCGTCCTTGAAGAGCTTGCGGCCAAAGCGGCGGCCTAAGTAGAAGCCCACCTGGTCGCCGGCGAATGCGGCCACCGCGGCCACGACAAAGAGCAGCCAGGCGTTGATATCGAGTTCGTGGCGCAGGATGGCCGCGGTTACGAGCAGTGAATCACCCGGCAGGAATGGGAAAAGCACGCCGGACTCGATGAAGATGACGACGGCGACGCCGAGGAGGATATAAGGTCCGAAACTCTGGAGCAGCGAGCCTGCGTCCATGAGGTTGTGGAGGGAGGACAAGAAATCCATGAGTGGATCCTTTCTTAGTAGTTCTTTTAGTATCCTCCGCAAACTGCAAAGTGGCTGCGAATCCGCTGGGTGTCTGAATGGAACCGGTATGTTTCTTTTCTCCTCCTAGCTTCCGGGTAAGCGACATCACTAGCGTGGAGGTATGAACCACTCCGCATTCCGCAATAGCCAAGACACTTTCCTCTCTGATGCCCTCGCTGGGCTCATCGCCAACCATCCCGATGCTCGCTGGCACGACGTCGGCTTCATTGGCCGCACCACGCCGCTGCGCACCGCGGACGGCGATCCGGCAGTGGCGGTGATTTCCGGTGGCGGTTCCGGTCACGAACCGATGCATGCCGGGTTCGTCGGCCAGGGCATGCTCGCAGCGGCCTGCCCGGGACTGCTCTTTACCTCCCCGAACGCGGTCCAGGTCAGCGAGGCCACCCAGTGGGCTGACCAGGGCAGGGGAGTAGTCCACGTGGTGAAGAACTACACCGGTGACGTCATGAACTTCACCGTCGCCCGCAACGCCGCCGAGGCGGTAGACACCCGCACGGTGCTGGTGGCCGATGATCTTGCCACCGATGGCAATGAGGACGGCCCCGGCCGCCGCGGTACCGGCGCGACCATCCTGGTGGAAAAGGTCGCAGGCGCCGCCGCCTACCGCGGCGATGACGTGGACACAGTCGCTGAGTTGGGCAAGCGTGCCGCGGAGAATTCCCGCAGCATGTCCGTGGCGCTGGGCGCCGGCTTCATGCCGACCAGCGGCCGCGAAACCTTCGATCTCGAGGCCGGCCAGATGGAGGTGGGCGTGGGCATTCATGGCGAGCCGGGCACCCACACCGAGCAGGTGGGTAGCGCGAGTGCCATTGTGAACCAGGTCCTGGAAAAGATCGTGCCCGCCCTTGACCTGGGCCAGGGTGATGAGGTGGTGTGCTTGGTCAATGGCCTCGGCGGTACCACCCCGCTGGAGTTGAGCCTGCTCTTTGGCGAGGCCTCCGCGCAGCTGGCCCAGCGCGGCATCACCGTCGCCCGGTCGTTGGTGGGTTCTTATGTCACTGCGGTCAATATGCACGGCGCTTCTTTTACGCTGCTCAAGGCGGACGTGGAGTTGCTCGAGCTTATCGACGCCCCCACCTCCGCCCCCGCCTGGCCCCATACCCTAGGCGGTGCGAAGGCGGTGGAACCGGCCACCATCACCTTCCAGGACGAGCTGCCCACCGAGGGCGAGGAGAACCAGTGGCTTACCGCCTTTGTGGAACGCCTCCAAGCATCCTTTGAGGCGCTGACCGAGCTGGACCGCAAGGCCGGCGACGGCGACTTTGGCCAGAACATGGAGGCGGCCTTCGGCGGCATCGAGCTTCCCCTGCGCGGTACGGATACGGAGATCCTCACCGGGCTGGCCAAGCGCCTGCTCGTCCTCGCCGGCGGTACTTCCGGGGCCGTCTTCGGCACGCTCTTTACTGAGCTGGCTCGGGCGGAGTCGCTGGCGGATGGGCTCAATGATGCGGCCGACCTCATCCATGAGCTTGGTGGCGCGAAGCGCCGCGATCGCACCATGCTCGATGCCCTCATCCCGGCCGCCGAAAAGGCCCGCGAACTGGGGGCGAAGGATCCGGATGCGGAGACTTTGCAGGCGCTTTTCACAGCTGCCCATGCCGGAGCCCTCGATACCGAGGACCTCGCCGCGAAGAAGGGTCGCGCCTCCTATCTGGGAGATCGCAGCAAGGGAGTAATCGATCCGGGCGCCCTCGTGGTCAGCTGGCTCTTTGGGGGAGAACCTCTTTCAGCGCGCTAAGCGAGCGCAGATCCCCATCGCCCGCACGGTCGAGGTGGAGCGCGTGCAGCCCCGCCGTGCGCGCGCCCTGCACATCGTTGGCTAGGGAATCGCCCACCATGAGCGTGTCCACGGGGGCCGTACCCAGCTGATCGCAGGCGGCGAGGTAGGCCTCCCGCTGCGGTTTGGGGCAGCCAAGGTCGACGGTGGGGATGAGGAGGACGTCGGCAAGCGCAAGGCCCGTGGCCTCCAGCTTGGCCTGCTGCATCTCGCGCTCGCCATTGGTGAGCACGCCCACCTGAAAGCCGGACTCGAGGGCCCAGGTGAGGGTGGGCAGGGCGTCGGCAAAAGCGCGCCACTGCTCCCGGTAGGCGGAAAGATAGCCGTCATAGGCGGCCAGCGCCTCGGCATCGTTCATCTCCCGGCTGAGGAATTCGCGGCAGCGCGCCGCCCGCTGACCCTGGTGGGTGACCTCGCCGCGCTCGTAGGCGCTGAACCAGGTGCGCTCGATGGCCGCAAAGCGCGCATGCTGGCCCTCGGGGAGTCCTAGCTCGCGGCACCACTGATCCACTGCGTCCCGGGCCGCGCCGGTGTGGTCGAGCAGGGTGTCATCCAGATCAAAAAGTAGCGCGCGAATCATGCCTTCAGGCTAGCGCGATCGCTGACAGCGTTATGTCATGCGCGGCAGGCGCGCGTTAAATTCTTTACAATGGCTGGCATGACTCAGAAGACCGCAACTGCAACGATGCATACCAACTACGGCGACATTGTTATCGATCTCTTCGGTAACCACGCACCGGTAACCGTTGAAAACTTCATCGGCCTGGCCAAGGGCGAGAAGGACTACTCCACCCAGAACGCAAAGGGCGAGCAGTCCGGCCCGTTCTATGACGGCGCAATCTTCCACCGCATCATCGATAACTTCATGATCCAGGGCGGCGACCCTACCGGCACCGGCCGCGGTGGCCCGGGCTACCAGTTTCAGGACGAGTTCCACCCGGAGCTGCAGTTCGACCGCCCATTCCTGCTGGCCATGGCTAATGCCGGCCCAGGCACCAACGGCTCCCAGTTCTTCATCACCGTGGCGCCGACCCCGCACCTGAACAACCACCACACCATCTTTGGTGAGGTTACCGATGCTGCCTCCCAGGAGGTTGTGTCCAAGATCGCCAAGGTTGATACCGACCGCATGGACCGTCCGCACGAGGACGTTGTTATCGAGTCCATCGATATCGCGTAATCACCTTTTCCCTCGGGCCCGTCACCGCATTATCCATGCGGCGGCGGGCTCGTTGCAGTTTTACCCCAAGCCACCCACCACTAGATCCGCCCCAAGGACTGACAACTTCATGACCATGGTGAGAAACTATGTACGCGCCACCCCGGCGACCGCGCTCATCGCCGCCGTCTGCATCATTGCCTGGCTTATTACCGCGGTGCAGGCACGGACGCTGGGCGCTACCTTCTATGAATCCGACCTCGCGGTGGACTGGGGCCTGTGGGGCCCGCAATACCCGATTGCGCCGCAGACCGCCCTGTCCTCCGCGTTTATGCACCTGGACGCGGGCCATTTGGCGGTGAACATGATCATGCTTGTGCTCATCGGCAAGGAGGTGGAGCGGGCCCTTGGCACCGGGTTGTACCTCGCTGCCTACCTCATTTCTTGCCTCGGCGCGTCCGCCATGATCTTGAAATTCGATTTTGAGACCCCCACCGTCGGCGCCTCGGGCGCGCTCTTCGCGCTCATGGCCATGCTGGTGGGTGCTTACCGCCAGCGCGGGCTCGATCTCCGCGCACCCATCGCCCTCGTTTTGGCGAATGTGGCCTATACCTTTTTAGCCGATGGCGTATCCCTGTGGGGACACCTTGGCGGGTTGTGCACAGGCATCGTGTTGAGCCTCTTCCTCTATCGAAAAAGTCCCGCCCTCCGCTGGGGCGGCGTTGCTGCGGTGGCCGTGGTAGTCCTCGCGCTATTAGCCCATCAAGCTGGGGTTTGGGGATAACTGTGGAATTTGATCACTGGAAAGCGTGTGCGAAAGAATTCCACAATGGTTATCCACATTGTGGATAACTACATTTTTGTAATTTACCGAACGCTTTTCCGGAGTTTTCCCTGATCACGCTGGTCTAGCCCGTGCGAAAGTGTGAAAATCAGCCTGTGGAAGCCCGTGAAAACAGTTATCCACAGGGTGTTAATAATTGTGTGAAATTCACATTTCACAGGTTTTCTCCACAGCCTGTGGATAACTTTCTACCCATTGTGTTAACAAGACTGATAAATTTGGGCATTGACCTGCATAAGGAGCATTGTGGATTATCAACCTCGCGCTGTGATCGTCGGCGCAGGCCCGAATGGGCTCACGGCCGCGGCGCGGCTGGCTATGGCCGGATGGAGTGTGGATATCTACGAGCGCGCCGGCCGGGCCGGTGGTGCAGCGGCATCCTCCGCGGAGATTTTCCCGGGCACGATTGTGGATCTCGGCGCGGCCGGGCACCCCTTTGGCGTAGCGAGCCCGGCCTTTCGCGCCCTCGACTTGGAAGCCCACGGTGTGCGGTGGCGCAATGCTCCTTATCCCATGGCCCATCCGTTAGAAGGCGCGCCGGCTGGGGTCCTGCACGGTTCCTTGGCGGACACGGCGGCGGAATTGGGGACCGATGCCAAGGCATGGAGGCGGCTGCACGGGCACATTGTCCGCCACATCGATGAGCATGTGGATAATGCGCTTACCCCGCTGGTGCGCTGGCCCAATCGCCCTGTGCGCTTGGCGCAATTTGGCGCGGCCGGGGTGTTGCCCGCCAGCAGCTTGGCGCGCGCGGCCTTCCGCACACCCCAGGCTCGCGCCCTCTTTGCGGGCAGCGCAGTACACGCGATCGCCTCACCGACTACGCCTTTTACCTCGGCGTTCGGCCTGCTCTTTGGCGGGCTAGGGATGACCCGCGGCTGGCCCGTGGTGGAGGGTGGCACCGGCGCTCTTATCGACGCCCTCCTTAACCTCCTCCGTTCCCACCACGCCCGCCTCTATACCGGATGCGAGGTCACCGACCTGCGGGAGCTGCCTCCGGCCGATGCGGTCATTTTAAACCTCACCCCGCGCCAGGTTCTGCGGCTGGGCGGGCTGGAGCTGCGGGACGGCACTCGGCGGAGCCTGACGCGCTGGCGCTATGGCAGCGCCGTCTTCAAAGTGGACTTCCACCTCAGTGAGCCCGTGCCATGGACCGATCCCTGCGTGGGCCAGGCCGGTACCGTGCATGTGGGAGGAACGCTGGAGGAAATATGTGGGGCTGAGGGGGACGTCGGCAAGCGGCGAATGCCTAAGCGACCCTTGGTTTTAGCATGCCAGCAATACGTGGCAGACCCCTCCCGGGGGCAAACGCTGTGGACCTATGCGCATGTCCCGCACAGCTATGTGGAGCGCTATCCGGGTGAGGTCACCGAGCTGATTGCCGCCCAGATCGAGCGCTTTGCCCCCGGTTTTCGGGATACCATCCTGTCGACCCACGCTACGAGCCCGGCCGATCTGGAGCGATGGAATCCCAATCTGGTGGGCGGTGATATTGCCGGCGGTTCCATGACCGGACTGCAAACCTTCCTGCGACCACGCTTGTCGGCCCATCCGCACCGCCTCGCCCCGGGAGTATTTATAGCCTCTAGCTCGGCCGCTCCCGGCGCTGGCGTGCATGGCATGCCGGGGTGGTGGGCAGCGGAGGAAGCGCTTAGCTCACAAATAAATTCATCCACAAGTATGAGACGGGGGATGGAACGCTAGGCTGTATGACTATAGCGTTGAAGAATTCTCAGCTTCACCCTCCGGTCCGAGGCGTGCATATGGCGTGGGCGGCAGCAAGTGTAGCCGCCATGTTCGCCGGCGCGGCGATTGTCGGAATTGCCTTTGGGCTGTCCTGCGACGGGGATAGTTCCTGGATTGCCTTGGGAGTTTCACTAGGCGGCGCGATTAGTGGGTTGGGCATTTTATGGTACGGCTTCTATCGGCGTCTTGGCTGGTCCCGCCGCGACTTCGGCTTTCTTCCCTGTACACATTCGCTTTGGCACCTCCTATGGTGGATACCGCTTACCCTGCTGGGCGGTGGTGCGGCTACGGGAGTGATTGGATGGCAATTCGGTACCGAGCAAGAATCTTCAAGTATTGCTGATGGCATAGACATCAGTCCTGTTGCTGCTGTGCTCGCGGCCGTGTGCGGTGCAGTGGTTATTCCCCTCATCGAAGAAGTCGTCTTCCGGCGAGTTCTTTTTGATTGGTTGCAAGGAAGAATGCCAACTGCCATAGCTGCTTCTCTAACGGTGGCCATTTTTGCGGTAATGCACGGCATCCCTATGGTGGTGGTCTACTTAATCTTTGCAGGCACATCACTTATTGTTGCGCGACTGTGGTTTAGATCCCTCACAGCACCGTTTCTCATACACTGCGTAAACAACGCCGTGGTATTTTTGGTCGCACTTAACGGTTAATCCTGCTGTGCCTTGGGTCGTGCTCGCCGCTGCCAAATAATGAAGCCGGCGCCGATGAGCCAGAGAGTCGCGGCGGCGAAGTACCCAGGGATGGTCGTGGTGCGGGGCAGGTAGGAACTGCCTGGGACGAGTCCGGCAACCACGGGTTCGAGGAGGAAGCCAAGGACGGCGAGGTAATCGAACCAGCGGAACCGTGCCGAGGCCGCGCCGGCCAGCCCCAGTACCGGTCCAGAGAAGAGCGCCAGGAAGAACCACTGGGCGTTGTACTCGAATGCCTCGTGCCAGTTATACACGCCGAAGACCACGAGCAAGGTGTAGTGCACCGCCAGCATCATCACGATGATTCCCGTACCGGCCAGGAGTGCCTTGAGCCACCGGCCCGGAAATTCCTTACCCATGAGGTAGCTAAAGATTCCCCACACCATGCCCGAGCCCAAGACGTTGCCTAGGTAGTTGCGCACGGAAAGGCGGAGGGGAGCGGCGCCGGTGAGTAGGGTGGCGTCGGCAAACGCGATGTGCACGGCCGCGTAGGCCACCGAAATGATGAGGCCAGCGGCAAGAATATGGCGAGACATGTGGCTCCTAGATATGAAAAACCCTCGCCACCTACAAAAAGTAGGGAGCGAGGGAATAGGCTGTGGCGTTTAGCTTAGCGCCAACCCATGGTCATTAGCAGGCCGATGATGGCCAGGCCGAAGCCGATGCCGTAATTCCATGCGCCGAGGTCCGCCATGAACGGGATGTCCTGGCCAGCGAGGTAATTGACCACAAGCCACAGCAGGCCGATGACCATCAGGCCCAGCATGATAGCGACGTACCACTTCGGGGTGCCCTCAGAATTGATCTTGACGGGCGTGCGGTTGGTAGCAGAGCTCGAGGTAGGGACGGAGGAGCTCTGGGAAATCTTTGACTTCGGCATAAGATACCTTTTCTAGATTTAAAGTCTTATCTAAGTTCGTACTGAGGCCTTAGGATACCAGCAGTTATGGCTGCGGCAGAAGTGCAGCGGGGTCGAAACTCCACAGGCGGATATCAATATTTTGATCCTTGCGCATGGTATCGCCCGGGTTCACAGACGCCCAGCCAATCTTATTGGCATCCACCAAGGCACCGGTAGGAGCCGGCTCGCCGACGACGAACTGGCCGGTCCAGCCAGCCTCCCGCAACGCGGCCTCGGCCTGGCCTTGATTCTTGCGTACCAGGTCAGGGGCCTTAAAGAGCATGCCATTGGATACCTCAACGGTAACCGGCTTGCCCTTTTCCAGCTCCGCGCCCTGGTTGGAGACGCTCAGCACCGTGCCCTTCGGCTCCAAGGAATCCACCTCGCGGACGTCTACATCAAAGTCATTCGACTCGAGACGGCTCTGGGCATCCTCGACGTCCATGCCGGCGACATTGGGCACGCGCTTCTTTTCGACGCCCTTAGAAACCGTTACCCGTACCTTCGATCCCTTGGACAACTGCGTGCCGCCGGCCGGGTTCTGCTTGATGATTTGGCCGGCCGGGGACTCATCGTTTTCCTCCGAGACATCGGAATTGAGCACCAAGCCTGCCCCTTCGAGTGCCTGGGCGGCCTCATCCAAGGTCATGCCGGTGATATCCGGGACATCCGTAATCTCCTTGCCAGAGGAAACGGTCAGCGTGACTGAGGCATTCTTCTGCAGCTCGGAGCCTGGGGCCGGATTAATGCGGATGGCATTATTGCGTGGAATATCCGGGTTGGCCTCCTCATTGACGGTGACCTGCAGACCCATGTCTTCTAGTTCCTTAACCACCTCGTTGCGCGGGCGGTTTTCCACCTCGGGCACGGTAATTTTGTCGTGCTGAGCGGATTGGGTCTGGCGTGGCTTATCTTCAGAGTCTTTATCGTTGGAGAAGAAATCCCAGGCGAAGTAGCCCACGATGGCCACCAAGAGTGCGGCCAGGAAGGCTGCCAGCCACTTCATCCAGCCGCCACCCTGATTGTCATCGTCCTCGGTGGGGCGGGTGGACTGGATTGGCGCGCGGTGCGCGGCCGCAGCTGGTGCGGCGGCGCCGACCATTTCGGTAGGCTGCTCGTCTTCTTCCTCGTTGACGTGCATGCGCGCTGCAGCGGTGACCTGCCCATTGCGCAGGCGCTCCAAATCGCCGGCCATCTCCCAAGCGGACTGATAGCGATCCGCCGGGTGCTTGGCCATAGCGGTAAGTACTACCGCATCGATATTGACGCGTTGGGTAGGAGTCAGCGAGGGATCCGCAATGAGCTCCGACGGCGGCGTCGGCTCTTCCTGCACATGCTGATACGCAACCGCAAAGGGGGTTTCGCCCTCAAAAGGCGTATGGCCAGTGAGCGCCTCATAGAGAACGCAGCCCAGCGCATAGACATCGGAGCGGGCATCCGCGTTCTTACCGCGGGCCTGCTCCGGGGAAAGGTACTGGGCGGTGCCGATAACGGCGGAAGTTTGCGTCATCGCCGAGGTGGAATCATCCAAGGCACGGGCGATGCCGAAGTCCATCACCTTCACCTGGCCGGTGTTGGTGAGCATAATATTTGCCGGCTTGATATCGCGGTGGATAATTCCGGCCTCGTGCGAGGCTTGCAGTGCATCCGCTACCGGTTTGAGGATATCCGCCGCTTCTTGAGCGGACAGGGCTCCGTCTTCGCGAATGATATCGCGCAGAGTGCGGCCGTTGACCCGCTCCATGACGATATAAGGGATGGTCATGCCATCCAGTTCGGTTTCGCCGGTGTCATAAACCGCTACGATATTGGGGTGATTCAGCTTGCCCGAGTTTTGCGCCTCGCGGTAAAAACGCTCGCGGAAGTTGACGTCGCGCGCCATTTCCGGGCGGAGCATCTTTACCGCTACTTGGCGGCCTAGGACGGTGTCTTCGGCAGCATAGACCTCAGACATGCCGCCGGCGCCGATGATCTCGCCTCTCCGATAGCGGTCATTGACCATCGCTTAGTCACCCTCCTGTGTAATTAGATCGGCTAAGTCTCCGGGGAGCTCATTAGCCTGCGAGTTTACTGGAGTATCCAGCTCAGGTGTAGTTTCAACGTGCGTATCCTGCGGATTCTGTTGCGTTGGTACGGCCGGGGGCTGTTCCTGGTGGGTAGGCGAGTGGCGCGTGGGTGTCTCGCGGTGAGTAGTGGTACGCGGGGCTTCTTCCTGATCGGATTCCTGCGGCTCGGTCTCTGTCACCGTCACCGGTGCCGGGGCCTCTTCCGTCTCTTCCTCCGGAGTGTTCTGCGGGGTGGTGGTGGGATCGCGGTACTCCGTAACCACCGAGGTCTCCGGGGTACTGGAGGGTTCGCTTTCTCCCTCGTTATCGCTCAAGTTGTGGTAGGCGGCGTAACCACCACCGGCCACGGCTGCGAGGAGCAGGGTGATACCCAGGCCCTTCAGGAAGGAGGATCCGCCCTTGGACTCCTTGTGCGGAGCGGTGCCCGCAGCCGGATGGATCGTGGTGGGCTGGGCAACGTTGCCCAACATCTCCGTTGATGCGGACGGCGAGGGCTCGGGTGCGCGTTGTGTTAGTGGTGCGGACTTAGGCTGCGGCGGGCGCTTGCCCAAGCGAACTGCGGAGATGGCCAGAGTGAACTCATTGCCATCGGCGTAGCGGGTCGCTGGGTCCTTGCGCAACGCAATGCGGATGAGCTCGCGAGCCGGGGCGCTGATATTCGTCGATAGTGGCTCCGGCTCCTGGTTGATGTGGGCCAGGGCGATGGACACGGAGGAATCTCCGGTAAACGGGCGCTTGCCGGCGAGCATTTCATAGCCGACGACGCCGAGCGAATAGACGTCGGAAGCCGGCGTGACGTCGTTGCCCTGTGCTTGCTCGGGCGATACATATTGCGCGGTACCCACCACCATGCCGGTGCGGGTCAGCGGCACGGCCGCGGCCGCCTTGGCAATGCCAAAGTCCGTGATCTTGACCTGGCCATTTTGCGTAATGAGGAGGTTGCCGGGCTTAATATCGCGGTGGACCAGCTCCATGCGGTGAATGATGGATAGGCCATGTGCTGCCTGCTCGAGGACGTCGAGAGCGAGCTCTTCTTGCAGCGTATTTTCGCGCGCCAAAAGGTCTGCGAGGGATTCGCCGCGCACATACTCCAAGGCCATGAAGCAGAACTTGCGGCCGTTATCCTCTAGCTCGCGGTAGTCATAGGTGGCCACCACGTTCTCGGATTGAATGGATTTGGCCGATTTCGCCTCGTTGCGGAAGCGGGAGAGGAATTCGTGATTATCGGAAAACTCCGGGCGCAGGACTTTGATCGCCACCTCGCGATCGTTGCGGGTGTCATCGGCCAGCCACACGGTGGACATTCCGCCGTGGCCGATGATCCACTGGAGCTCGTAGTCGCTGCCAATAAGTTCTTGGAGATGTTCTTTATTCTCAGCGCTATTCATTACTGCTCCCCCTGGTATGCGCGCAGGATGGCGCGGCCAATCGGGCCGGAAACCTTGCCGCCCGTAGCGGACTCACCCAAGTTACCACCATTTTTCACCACGACGCCCACGGCGATATCGCGTTCCGGATCGAAGGCAACGTACCACACGTGCGGGGCCAGCCCCTCGCCGTGCTCGGCGGTGCCGGTCTTCGAGGCAAAGCCGTTACCGTCATAGCCCCAGGACGAACGCTCAGAGGCATACATCAAATCAGTAAGCGTAGCCGCGGTCTCCTCATTAACCGCCTGGTCTGCCTTCTTGGGTTTGGTGGTGCGGACATCTTTCATCTGGGCGTCGGTAATGCGATTGACCAGGTAAGGCTGCATGCGGGTACCCTTATTGGCCACGGTGCCTGCCATGACTGCGGCCTGTAGCGCGGTCATGGTGACATCGCGCTGGCCGATGGCAGACTGCGCCGTGGCCGCACCGTCCGGCAAATCGCCCAAGGTGCCGCCGGAGGTGGACACGCCAAGGTCGTAGTTCTCACCCACGCCAAAGGCCTTGGCGTACTTGCGCAGCTCATCCGCGCCGATCTGCTCCGACATTTCCACAAACGCGGTATTGCAGGACAGCGCAAACGCGGTCTGGAGCGTTACCGAATCCTGGCCATTGCACTTTTGATTGGCGTAGTTGGTCAGCTCCGTAACCGTATCCGGCAAAGTAATGACGTTGGAACCGGTCAGCGTGGAAGAGGGATCAAAACCATTGTTTAGGCCTGCCGCAGTGGTGATGATCTTGAAGATGGAGCCAGGGGGCAGCGTTTCTGCACCGGCGTGGTTGACCAGCGGCTGGCCCTCCTGCTCTTGCAGGTTGGCCCAATTATCCTCGGCAGAATCGCCCATCAGATCATTGGGGTTATAGCCAGGGTTGGAGGCCATGGCCAGGACCTTGCCGGTGGAAGGTTGAATGGCAACCGCAGAGCCCTCGTAGCCAGGACCCACCAGCTGATCATAGGCAGCCTGCTGGAGCGCAGGATCGATGGTGACCTCCACATTTGCGCCCTGCTTCGGCTTATCGGCCAGAGTATCCAGCCAGTTTTGCTTCATTAAAGAATCATCAGAGCCATTGAGGATGTCATTTTGGGAGGACTCCAGTTCCGAGGCACCAAATTGGCTAGACAAGTAGCCGGTCAAGTTGCCAAAGGCCGGTGAATCAATGGGGTAGGAGCGCGAGTAGGTTTCATCCGGGTTCTGCGTCGACTGTGCCAACACGGTATTGCCCGCAAAGATCTGGCCGCGCGGAGTGGTCTGCATTTCCATGAAGCCGCGCATATTCCGTGGATTATGGGCGTACTTATCTTCAGAAAATGCCTGGATCACCGTCAAATTGACCAGCAAAATAGCGGTCAAAATGACGGCAAATAAGGACACTAGACGGATGGATCTATTCATCGGTGAGCCTCCTGGACCGACGGGAACATGGAGGTATCGCTCGGCGCATTGCTCGAGGTCTCCTGCATGGGGCGGCGAGCCGCGTTAGAGATCCGCAGCAAGATCGCCAACAATACATAGTTAGCCATGAGAGAGGAACCACCGGCAGACATGAATGGCGTGGTCAAACCGGTCATCGGCAGCAGGGCAGAAATACCGCCGGTGACCACAAAGACCTGAACTGCCAAGGTAAGAGAAAGACCGGAAGCCACCAGCTTGCCGTAGGTATCGCGGGTGCGCAGCGCAGTGCCAAAGCCGCGGGTGGCCAGCATACCGAAAAGCACCAGTACGGCGGCTAGGCCAATGAGGCCGAACTCCTCACCGATTGCGGCAAGGATGAAATCCGAGTGGGCCACCGGAACTAGTTCTGGATGCCCCTCGCCCAAGCCGCTGCCAGAGATGCCGCCAGAAGACATGCCGAATAGCGACTGGGAAAGCTGGAAGCCCGTGCCATCATAATTGCCCAGCGGGTCTAGGAAGTTAGAAAAGCGTTGCTGGATCTTCGCGGAGATCTGATAAATACCAAAACCGCCCACACCGACGAGGACAACGCCGATAAGCAGCCAGCTCACCCGGCCGGTGGCCATAAACAGCATGCCAAGGACGGTGCTAAATAACAGCAGCGCTGGGCCGAAGTCATTGGAGATGCCCATGATGACGATCGCGATGGCCCACACGATCAGGATGGGCGCGAGGTCACGCAGGCGCGGCAGGGAGATGCCGAATACGCGGTAGCCTGCGACGGTAAAGAGGGAGCGCTTCTGCGTCAGCAGCATGGCGAAGAACAAGATCAGCAGGATCTTGGAGAACTCGCCCGGTTGAATGGAGAAGGGCCCCAGATTTAGCCAGATGCGTGCCTCCACGTCTGGGGGCTGCGGCCATACTAGCGGCAGGGCCAGCAGGACGAGGCCGGCGGCGCCCAAGATATAGGAGTAGCGCGTCAGCGAGCGGTGATCCTTCAAAATAGCTAAGACCAGCACAAAGAGCACGAGTCCGACGATGGTCCACATGACCTGACGCACGGCGAGGCCGCTTTCATTGACCAGATCCAGGCGGGCCAACATGATGAGCCCGATGCCATTGAGGATCGCCACCATTGGCAGCATGATCTGATCGGCATAAGGCGCTAAAAAGCACATCACCAAATGGGCGACAGTAAAGACTCCAATGAACCCGCCGATGAGATAAACCAGATCCATGGTCAGCGCGTTGTCTTGGGATAGCTCCAGGCTGACCAAAGTGATAGCAAAGACGATGGCGGCTAGGATGAGCAGGCCGAGTTCGGTTCCTCGGCTAAAAAACTTTTTCACAACCTACACCTCCCGGCAGGTGACGCCAGGCTTGTTCTTCTTGGCATCTTTTTTATCTTTTTGGCTCGGCGCAGTGATACATGGCTTGAGCGCCTTATCGCCCAAATCATTGACTTGCTGCTGTACCTCACCTAGATCACCAGTGGAGAGATGGTCGACGGCGCTGCGTTCAGATTCCGGTAGGTCCGTGACCTTCAGCGGCGTGAAGTCGCCCTCGCACGGCTGGCTAGAAAAGAGCAGCGAGTTGCTGTCATTAATGCACACGTTTTGGTGCGTGGAGTGTAGTTCCTTGCCAAAGACGGAGTAATCAGCACCCTGTTGGATGGTGATTTCCTGTGCCTCGTTGGTAGCCACGTAGTAATTATTGGACAAGAAGTTCTTCGCCCACAGTCCGGCACCGATGACCAACGCTAGGACGATGAGCAAGGCAATGAGTACCTTCCAGCCGATCTTTCGGCCGGAAGTTTCCTCCTCCGCTTCGTCATCGCTCGCCTCAGTGCGCTCGTCTTCCCTGTCCGCCATAACGGCTGGGGGGATTACCTGGGGTTTGCGGGAGAGCTGTGCCGCCCGCGAGGCGGAAGAATCCGGATGGGTTGGTTCTTCCGTAGGACCCGCGAGGGCGCCTACGCGGAATGGTTCGTGCTCCTGGGGGCTTTCCTCGGTCACTTCACCGATAACCACGGTGACATTATCCGGACCTCCGGAGCGGATGGCCAGGTCTACCAGCGCGGATCCCGCCTGTTCGATGCTGCCTTGCCCCAGTGCGGTTTCAATAGTGGAGGCTGTTACCGGATCAGAAAGCCCATCGGAGCACAACAGGATACGGTCGCCGGGCTTGGCGTCGAGGGTAAATAGCGTTGCCTCGACCGGGCGGCCCGTATAGGCCTTTAGAATGAGGGACTTTTGCGGGTGCGACGAGACGTCGCCTGGGTCCAGTTCGCCCTTATCCACCAAGGATTGCACATAGGTATCGTCCTTGGTGATCTGCTTGAGCTTGCCGTCGCGCAGCAGGTAGCCGCGGGAATCGCCTACGTGGCAGACACCGAAATCAGTGCCATTAAAGAGCATGGTGGACAGCGTGGTGCCCATGCCTTCGGTTTCTGGGTGGGCCTTGACGTGATCACTAATGGCCTCATTGGCCTGCTCGGCGGCCGCTTCCAGCAGGGCCTTGGTGTCTTCCTGGCCCGGATCTTGGTCCAAGATTTCTAGGTGGTTGACCATCAGCTCGGAGGCAACCTCGCCCGCCGCGTGGCCACCCATGCCATCGGCCAAGATCAAAAGGTGAGGACCGGCGTAGCCTGAGTCCTCGTTGTTGTCGCGAATGAGGCCGCGATCGGACTTAGCAAAGAAGTTCAGCTTCAGTGTCATGCGTTCAACCTCACGGTAGTGCGCCCCAGCTTAATTTCGGAGTCCGCGCCGACTACCTCGGGTTGGTCGATGCGCACGCCATTGACAAAGGTGCCATTGCGAGATTCCAAATCTTCCACAACCCATTCGCTACCGCGGCGGAATAGCCGAGCATGGTGGCCGGAAGAATAATCATCGCCTGTGACAAAGTCGCAGTCAGAGGCGCGGCCTAGCGTGCAGTCCTCCAACGTGCCCAATTCCATATGGGATCCCTGCAAGGGGCCCTCAACGATGGACAGTTGCTTAATCGCTTCCCGACGCCGCGGTGCCCCCACCTTCTTCGATTGCTGGCGGATAGCCCCAGCAGATTTATTAGTATCGCGGCGCATGGCGTTTAAGGCCACCAGGATAAAAATCCAAAGCAGAGCCAACAAGCCGATGCGAAGCGCCAGCATGATGACTGCATCCATGGCGACCTCCCTTCCTTAACTGAACTTAGTAGCTGTGCGAATCAAGGCCCGTGATGCGGACCTCGATGTGGGAATGGCCCATGGTGATCACATCGCCATCGGCCAGCAGCCAATTATCAATCGGCGTTTCATTCACGGTGGTGCCATTAGTGGACTGCAAATCCACCAGAACCGCATCCTGGCCGTTCCAGGTGATTTCCGCGTGCTGGCGGGATACGCCCGTATCCGGAAGGCGCAGGTCCGCGTCGTTGCTGCGGCCGATAATATTGGAGCCTTCCTGCACGTGATAAACGCGCGAGGAGCCATCCTGCAGCATCAGGTTGACTGCGGGGCCCTGCGGCTGCGGGGCGGGTTGACTATCTGGAGCAATGAAAGCGGTAGTTACCGCATCATCAGCAGTATTCTCGTGCTGCTCTGTCATCTGGTCCTCCTGACCATCAAAGTCGTGGAAAATAGCCTCAAAACCGGTCTCTTCCGTGGGCTCGTGATCAATAAACGAGGACACGCGAAGCTGACCCGTGCGCAAACCAGATTCTTCTGCCACTCGCACAATCACGGGGCCCGCGAGGGACCATCCGCTATTGCGAATAAAGCGCGTCAACTGGTCTGCACAATCGGCCGGCACATTGCGATCTTGCGACAAGTTCTCCAAATCCTTGGAGGAGACACCCACAGTCATTACGTTCGGACTATAAAGGTTGTCATCGTCGCCGCGCGCGAGATTGTCCTGAGCCTCTTGCTTCAAAAGCTCATCAATTTCTGCGGGAACGACCTTGCCGCCGAAAACAAGGGCCATGCCGTTATCAAGGCCGCGTTGCATGGCAGAGTCCAGCTTCGCCAGCTTTTCCAAAAACGCCACGAGCCATTCTCCTTTCCACCATGCAGCGATCAGTAGCGATCAGTATAGTTTGTTCACCCCCTCGAAACGTAGATGGCGACGCGAAAGTTCCCAGAAATTTCGCCGCTCCTTCCCCGAAATAGTTTATTTTTCCTGCAGATTTGTAGTTCTGAGGAGCATTCGTGGTATCTTTATCAAGTCGCTAAGACATTCACACCCTGCCCGGGTGGCGGAATTGGCAGACGCGCTGGCTTCAGGTGCCAGTGTTCGATAAGGACGTGCGGGTTCAAGTCCCGCCCCGGGCACCATGAGCAGTTGAACAAACTGCACGACCGGAAGTAACAAACTCGAAAGGGTATGTTACCTCCGGTTTCTTTCGTTTTCCGGTTTTTAAGGGCCGAGGATTGAACGTGCGGGGATTGAGGGCGCACATCCCGTTTGAGGGCAATGTTTGATGTGACGATGGGGTATGGGTTCGCGAGTTCGGAGGGATTTCGCTAGGAGCGGAATCCGTGGCTTTTTCATGTGGGGATGGGGATTATTGACGGCATGGAACAATCAACGAAGAAAGCCGCATTAGTTACTGGTGGGTCGCGTGGTATTGGACGTGCGGTAGTAGAAACCCTTGCACGGGGTGGGTACGACGTTGTACTGACGTGGAATAGTAACCGCACCGCTGCGGATGAGGCGGTCACTGATTTGTCGTCCCGGGGCTATCAGGTTCGTGCTGTACGTGCAGATCTAAGTGCCAGTGATTCTGTCGAAGAAACGGTTAAAGAGCTAGCGCAAGAAGGTCTTTTTAATGTCGTTGTCAACAACGCCAGTGCCGGAACTGAGATCGGGCCCATAGTTGATACTGAGTTAGACGAATGGAATAAGGCCATCACTATTAATGCGACGGCCCCTTTCCTGCTTATTAAGCATCTTGCTCCTTCGATGCCTCAGGGAAGTTCCATTATTAATATTTCGTCGTTGAATACTTTGTTGCCGCAACCTGGGATCGCTGAGTATTGCGCGGGGAAGTCTGCTTTGGAAGCACTGACGCAAGTAGCTGCTAAAGAACTTGCAGCTAAAGATATTACGGTCAACGCAATTCGGCCAGGAGTAACAGATACCGACGGCCAGCAAGAGGCCAATCCGGACCCGGAACTAAGGCAACAGCTCGCACAGATGACCCCTATGGGTAGGTTGGGCCGCCCGGAAGATATTGCAAAGGTAGCCGCTTTCCTTGCGGGGCCAGAGTCGCGCTGGGTTACTGGCCAAATGATTACGGCCTCAGGCGGACTGTAAATCGGTGCTTGGATGTGTTTAGGCTGCTAGGCACAGGCCCTGATTCGACGAGTGTGAGGCGCGGTCGAGTAAATCGTCGATGCTGAGGTTTAAGGATTGGTGGATGCTGCGAATGACTTCTGAGGATGCTTCTTTCCTGCCACGTTCAATATCTGATAGGTGGGATCGTGACAGGTTTGCCTCATCGGCTACGTCTTGGAGAGTCTTGGATTGTGCTATCCGCGTTTGGCGAAGTGCTTGTCCGATGCGTGTTCGAAGCAAGTCGGGTGTTGGGGCGGTTGATAAGGAAACGAGTGTCAGCGGCATACTCTTACCCTACGGTCAATGTGTAAATCGCGCATAGCGAATTTGTGAATTGAAGTGCCCCGGGTTTTGTTCCGTACCCTCAAATTGACGGCATAGATTCAATCTCCGATGCCCACTTTCAAGGGTTCAGCCCGGTAGCCTCAGCCTGTTGATAAGAGATGCCCTAGCCTTTACTTTATCGGGCGAATGCGCGTACGTCTTACCGCGGGCTGTGGCTAAAAAGCTCGTCCACTGTTGATTGAAGAACATTTGCCACCCTTTTTGCTACCGAAAGGCGCAGATCGGCTCCCTGCTCAGCGGCATAGATTGTTTGGCGTGATACTCCTGCGGATTCCGCAAGTTTCGATTGGGTTAGCCCTTTCCGAATTCGCGTGGTTCTTAGCATGTTGTTTGTTCTATCGGGCGTTTGCATCTTTGTCACTGACATCAACGGCCTGAGCCACTGCAACACCGCCAAAAACCACCGCT
The DNA here is from genome assembly GCF_022347435.1 of Corynebacterium sp. ACRPE. Classification (NCBI taxonomy): domain Bacteria; kingdom Bacillati; phylum Actinomycetota; class Actinomycetes; order Mycobacteriales; family Corynebacteriaceae; genus Corynebacterium; species Corynebacterium sp. ACRPE. The sequence goes on from NZ_JAKRNA010000015.1 coordinate 52,156, forward strand.
AGCATTGCCAGGCCAGCGTATACATAGATATTGCCCCAACCCTGAGAGTAAAGAGTCACTAGGGCCATCATGATTAAGACGTTTACGGTTGCTACCAGGGTGCGTTGCTTAGTCACATTTCCTCCTCGGATGTCTTTAACGTCGGTGACGTAAATATACTTTACACAATGACAACCATTTAATGCCTAGGAAAGGTCAAATCAACGCTTATTGATCGCTATGAATTTTCCTAACAGAGAGGGGAAAGTCGGTTCTGTAAGTCGATCTTTCCTTTTGGCTCGTTCTTAAAGCAGAAAGCTTGAAAGAGTCTCCAATCTGCTGTTTTGGTTTTCCGGTTTTGGGGTGTGAGTAGAGGTGCTGGGCTCTCTTGGAGAGCAAAGTCGATGAGGTTCCAAAAATGCTTTTCACTCGCCCCGTTTCGTGCAGGGGTGGAAGGTTACCGGCCTGACCGAGGGGCTACTGACTTGTCGAATGTGTCGGTGCCAGGTGGTTGGGTTGCTGGATTAGGAGTTAGTAAATCCGCCGGATGGTTTAGTCCACCTGAGTGTGTATCGGTAGTAAAAACGTCGTTGAATGCGGCATCCGGGGAGAACAATTTTGGCTATGTCGCAAATTTCTTTCAGCGACTTTTGTGGTTTTGAAGTCTTCATACCGGGATAATATTCCTCACGATGGGCTTTACTCATCAAACGTACTGGGATGACGAGTGCTCCGGAGATGAACCAGTCGGCCGCAGTTTTGTTGGAGGCAATCCCTATCACGAATAGTTCTCCTCCGGGTGATAGGAGTTCTGCGAGCCGTTTGAGTGCCGGTTCGAGTGGGAGGTGGTGGAGTGTTGCCACTGCCGTGATGAGATCGAACTGCTGTCCTAGTAGTTCTGGGGCGTCGAAAACATCGCCGAGAATTACAGTTGCGTTTGGGACGGTGGCCAGAAGGGCCCTAGCCTGTTTGACTGCATGGGGGTCTGAGTCTATGCCTCTTACGTCATGGACTACCTCCGCGAATTTGCTGACTAGCAGTCCGTCTCCCGAACCAACGTCAAGGACTTTCGAATCCGGCCCCGGGGCAGCGGCGAGCAGTTCAGAATGGTAGGCCGTGTTGTGATTCCAGCGACTTGTCATGGCATGGTCAATTTTACCGAATTGGATGGAGCTGAATTGGTTGCGTCCCCTAACGTGGTGTATCTGTAGCCCGCGGTAAGTCTTGTGCCGGTGTGCATGAAGGCGACCATCGCGGGTACCTTTCGAATCAACTCTTACCTATCCTCGAAAGGAAGTACCCTGCGATGGCCGCTGAGAGAGTGTCTGATGGTTTGTGTGTGGGAACCGATCCCGCATAAGGAGATAAGCCAGAATGACTACTGTGACAAGACGAGATCCGGCCGATAAGGCCAAGATTGATGCGATTGAAAAGAAGCTTCTTGCTAACCCTGAAATCGCGAAACTGATTGACGACCTAGGCACGTCCACAACGGATGCCAATGACCTGGTTCGCGGCATGCTGCAAGCCTCGATTACTAGGGGTTTGAATGCCGAGATGGATGCCCACCTCGGCTACGAGTCTGGTGATAGGAGCGGCAAAGCTGCAGCTGGGACAGACAATCACCGCAACGGGTCGTATCCAAAGACCGTGGATTCTAACTACGGGCCGGTCACCGTGGATATCCCCAGAGACAGGACTGGGACGTTTATCCCAACTATGGTCCCTAAAGGCTCGAGACGTTTAACTGATGTCGATGACATGATTGTCAGCTTGTACGCCGGTGGGATGACAATCAGGGATATCCAGCACCACATGGCAACGGCGATGCGGGTTGATATCTCCCATGAGACGATTTCAGCGGTTACTGACGCCGTCTTGGATGAGGTCATGGTCTGGCAAAACCGCCAGCTAGATGAGTTCTACCCGGTCATTTTCCTGGACGCGCTGCGCATTAAAGTCCGCGATGGCGGCCGGGTAGTCAACAAGAGTGCGTACATGGCAATCGGTGTAGACCTTGACGGCATCAAACACATTTTAGGATTGTGGATTGCCAAAGAAGAAGGCGCTTCATTTTGGGCGCAGGTATGCGCCAATCTTTCTAACCGTGGTGTCAAAGACGTCTTTATCGTCT
>NZ_JAKRNA010000016.1:0-52895 GCF_022347435.1 Corynebacterium sp. ACRPE
CACACCGAGGATTTCCCGTCGGGGGCTAGATATATGCTTCCGGAGCATATACTTTCCGGAAACCTACAGGTCAATCCGTGAAAATCCGCGATTCCGGACACACTTTTTGACCCTTAACCCACAAGTTCAGCTCGGCTGCGCGCTAGGCGGCCGTGCCTAGAGCTCGGATGCGGCGTCATCGGCAAGGAAGAGGATGGTTTCTTCCTTACCGTGCGCGCCTGCAGCCGGCCATTCTTCGGGCTCAGCGCCTTCAACGACGTGCTTGGCAGCTTCCGCCTTGGCCTCGCCTGCAACAAGAAGCCAAATACGAGCAGACTTGTTTACCGCGGGAAGAGTAAGGGTAATGCGCTCGCTCGGCGGCTTGGGAGAGTCATGAACGGGAACAGCTAGCTCTTCTTGTTCCCGAACCGCCTCAGAATGGGGGAACAAGGAATTGATATGGCCCTCTTCGCCCATTCCCAGCAGATGCAGGTCGAATCCGTTCGGGGCGAATTCCTTTAGCTCTGGCTCATACGCACTCGCTGCGGCTTCCATGGACACCGCACCTAGATCAAAACCGTGAATATTCTGGTCCGGAATATCTACGTGGTTGAGCAGGGCACTGCGTGCTTGACCCTCATTAGAATCTGCGTCAGAGACGGGCACATTACGCTCGTCGCCGAAAAAGACGTGAACGCGCGACCAATCGATGCGCTGGGCTGGAAAGTCCTCGCCTTGCTGCTGTGCCGCGAAATCCAAACGGGCCAGCTCGTGAAGAACGCCAATTCCAGCGCCGCCGCCGGTTAGGACAACTCGCGCGACCCCATCGTGGTGGAGCCCGCCACCGGCGGCTTGGATACGCGCTACGGTATCCACGAATTTCAGCGCGGCCTGGGAGATAAGGTCATCCACATCGCTTACGCGGTGAAGAGTTACCATGAGGTATCGCTATCCTTTGCAAAGAATCAGAGTTAAGCCGTTTTACTGCTTACTGTAGTCTACTTGGGCTAGCGCACGGAGCGCTTGCGCATAAGTCTTATCGGCATCCAGATGGCGCAATTCTTCAGAGAGAACCTCAGCTTGGGAGCGCTTGCTAAGGCTCACCAGGGAATCCGGGGAACCTGGAACGCACACACGCACCGTGCGCTCGTCGACGACATCTACGTCGACGTGGCTCGTTTCCCGGTTAAACCGCAAGTGGGTCACTGGGAAGTGCGGCTCCTGAGAGTCGGTCACTGTGCGGTGGACGGGGACTGCCAGACGATCGAGGAGCCATCCGGCCGCGAAGTCTGGAGCTGGGTGGCCCGCAGGGCCCGCTACCTCGACGGACTGCACCGGCTCGTGAGGATGGCGGTCCAATGCGGAGGCCACGACGCCGCGCCACAAAGTGATGGCGGCCCAGGACATATCGGAATCGCCCGGCGTGTAACCGGCGGATAAGGTGCGCAGATCTTCGCCAGTGACGCGTCCGTCATAGGCAACGTTGGTGATGCGGCGTTGAGCCAATTTACCCACCGAGCTGGAAGCTGGGTCAGGCGGGCACAAGGTAGGCCACCAGGCGACCAAAGGGGTGTCGGGAAGCAGCAGTGGAGTAACGACTGCCTCGTCCTGATTTGCCAAAGCGCCGTGCAACTTCATGATGACCATCTCAGAAGCACCCGCTTCACCGCCCACGCGAAGCTGCGCATCTAGGTGGGTATCTGCCTGCGGGTCGCCCGTCACGACGACCAGAACGCGCGACGGGTGCTCATGGGAGGCATCGCGCACGGAGGCCAGGATGTTTTCCAGATCATCGTCCTCGCGGGCAGCCACGATGAGGGTGAGTACTCGGCCGGTAGTAAGGGTGTAATGCTCTTGGGCCTCTACTAGCTTTTTGGAGATTTCACGAGTAGTGGTGTTGGGCAATGGAATAATCATTGTCTGCGTCCCTCCTATGGGCGGCGCCAGGAGTGCCCCCGGCGGCGCAACATTCTATCGGCGGATTCTGGGCCCCACGTGCCAGCGCGGTATTCCTCCGGTTGGCCTGCTTCGGACCAGTAATCGATAATGGGATCCAAAATTGACCAGGAAAGTTCCACCTCTTCGTTGGTGGGGAAGAGCGAAGACTCATCGAGCAGGGCATCCAAAATCAGGCGCTCGTATGCTTCCGGAGATTCCTCGGTAAAGGCCTCAGCATAAGCAAAGTCCATATTGACGTCGCGGACCTCCATGGTGGAGCCGGGCACCTTGGAACCAAAGCGCATGGTGACGCCTTCATCCGGCTGCACGCGGATGACTACGGCGTTTCGTCCCAGCGCATCGGTCTGGCCGTCAACGAATGGTTGATTTGGCGCTGCCTTGAATACCAGCGCAATCTCGGTCACGCGGCGGCCCAAGCGCTTGCCCGTGCGCAGGTAGAAAGGCACTCCTCCCCAGCGGCGGGAGTTCACTTCCAAGGTGCAGGCTGCATAGGTCTCCGTCGTGGACTCCGGATCGAAGCCTTCCTCTTCGCGCAGGCCCTTGACAAACTCGGAGCCTTGCCAGCCGGCGGAGTACTGGCCGCGAGCAGTGGTCTTATTTAGCGGGTGCACGGCGTGAGTAGCGCGTAGCACCTTGACCTTTTCTGCCTGCAGGGCCTCGGGCTCGAAGGAGGAGGGTTCTTCCATTGCAACTAGAGCCAAAAGCTGCAGCAGGTGGTTCTGGATGACATCGCGAGCTGCACCGATGCCGTCATAGTATCCGGCACGGCCGCCCAAGCCAATATCTTCGGCCATGGTGATTTGGACGTGATCGATGTAGTGGGCGTTCCACATGGGCTCGAAAATCTGATTGGCAAAGCGCAAAGCCATGATGTTTTGCACCGTTTCCTTGCCCAGATAATGGTCGATGCGGAATACCGCGGACTCAGGGAAGACGGCGTTGACAATCTCATTGAGCTTGCGGGCAGACTCTTGATCGTGGCCGAAAGGCTTTTCAATGATTACTCGGCGCCACGAGTCCTCGACGGAGTTGGCCATGCCCACCCGCTCCAGCTGGTGGCAGATATTGGAGAAGAATTCCGGTGGAACCGAAAGGTAGTATGCCCAGTTGCTGCCGGTGCCGCGCTCGCGATCTAGCTCGCCCAAACGCGCCGAGAGGCGATCGAATCCAGCATCGTCGAAAGAGCCTTGTACAAATTCGATGCCCTGGGATAGATGCTGCCAGACATCTTCATTGAACTCGGTACGTGAGCCAGCGATGACGGCTGAGCGAACGTAGTCACAGAATGCGACCTTGTCCCAGTCGCGGCGACCATAACCCACAAGGGTAAAGCCAGCGGGGAGGAGGCCACGGCTCGCTAGGTCGTAGATTGCGGGCAGTAGCTTTTTATATGCTAGGTCACCGGTAACGCCGAAGATGACCATGCCCGCGGGTCCTGCGATTCGCGGCAATCGCTTGTCGCTGGCATTGCGCAAGGGGTTGACCCAAGCGGCTGAGTCGGTCACGAAGAATCCTTCCTGAGTTTATGGGCTTTAAGCTCGCTAATATTCTAGCGGCAGAATGCCCCGCCGAATTCTCGGCGGGGCACAAGTCACACGGCTAGTTTACGCGAGTCGCTCCTCAATGGAAGCAAGCAGTTCCTCCCACGCGGCGACAAACTTATCGACGCCCTCGCGCTCCAGCACTGCAAAGACATCATCGAAATCAATGCCGACCTCTTCTAGCTGGGCAAAGACGCCTTCTGCAGCCTCGCGGCTATCAGACAGGGCATCGCCGTGAAGGTTGCCCTCAGAGAGAACCGCATCGATGGTCTTTTCCGGCATGGTGTTTACCGTGTGCGGGCCAGCCAGCTCCGATACGTACAAGGTGGCTGGGTACTCCGGATTCTTTACGCCGGTAGAAGCCCACAGTGGACGCTGGAGGTGGGCGCCTTCGGGCAAGTCGGCGTCGTCAAGCAAGGCGTCCTGGAAGAGGGCATAGGCGCGCTGCGCATTGGCGACGCCCGCCTTGCCCCGCAGTGCCAGAGCAATCTCGCTGCCAATGGCTTCCAAGCGCTTATCTACTTCGGTATCCAAACGGGAAACAAAGAAGGAAGCCACGGAGTGAATGGTAGAGACGTCCTTGCCTGCTTCGGCGGCACGCTTGAGGCCAGTACGGAAAGCCTCAATGACATCGCGGTAGCGATCCACGGAGAAAATAAGAGTGACGTTGACGCTGATTCCCTCTGCTAGGGCATCTTCGATGGCTGGGAGGGATGCGGTGGTGGCCGGAATCTTGATCATGACATTGGGACGATCAACCTTGGACCAGAGCTCACGCGCCTGTTCAAGGGTGGCGTTAGCGTCATCAGAAATGCGCGGGTCGACCTCGATGGACACGCGGCCATCTGCGCCGTTGGTAGAGGAGTAGATATCTGCAAAGAGGTCGCAGGCATTCTTGACGTCCTCAATAGCCAATGCGTACACCGCCTCATCCGCGGAAGCCTTGGCTTCCTTCAACGTGGAAAGCTCGGCGTCGTAGGCGGTGCCGTTGGTCATCGCTGCGGCGAAAATAGCCGGGTTGGTGGTAACTCCCACGATGGACTTCGTGGAAATTATCTCCTCGAGATTGCCCGATACTAGGCGCTCGCGAGAAAGGTCATCGAGCCAGGTTGAGGTTCCCAGCTGGGCAAGTTCGGAAATGTGGTTCATGATTACTCCTTATCCAGTCCTGGAGGTTTACTTCTTCGCGGCGGCGAGCGATTCCTGCGCCGCTTCAACAACCGCTGCGGTGGTGAAGCCAAAGTTCTCAAAGAGCTCGCCCGCAGGAGCGGAGGCGCCGTAGTGCTCGATGGAAATGGTCCGGCCGAAAGAACCGGTGTACTTGTGCCACGGCATAGCGATGCCGGCTTCGATGGACACGCGGGCCTGCACTTCGCTAGGCAGCACGGACTCGCGGTATGCGTCATCCTGCTCATCAAACCACTCAAGGCACGGTGCGGAGACAACGCGGGTGGCTGTTCCGGCGGCCTCCAGTTCCTTAGCGGCGGCGACGGCAAGCTGCACCTCAGAGCCGGTAGCGAGGAGGATTACGTCTGGCGTTTCCTTGGATGCTTCCACCAGAACATAAGCGCCGCGGCGCACGCCATCATGTGCCTTTTCCTTGGTGCCTTCCAGTACTGGCAGTCCCTGGCGGCTCAGTGCCAGGCCCTTTGGTGCGGCCTTGTACTCGAGCGCTGCGGCCCATGCCTGTGCAGTTTCGTTGGCATCGGCCGGGCGAATAACGGACAGGTTCGGGATGGCGCGAAGGGCAGAAAGGGTCTCTACCGGCTGGTGGGTTGGGCCGTCCTCGCCCAGGCCGATGGAGTCGTGGGTCCAGACATAGTAGGTATCGGTAGACATCAACGAGCCCAGGCGGACAGCGGGGTACTGGTACTCGGAGAAAATAAGGAAGGTGCCGCCGTAAACGCGGGTATTGCCGTGCAGAGCAATACCGTTCATGATCGCAGACATCGCGTGCTCGCGAATGCCGAAGTGCAGGTTGCGGCCATACGGCTGAGCCGACCACATGTCGGTGGTAATGGCTGCGGGGCCGAAGGAGTCCGCGCCCTTAATCACGGTGTTATTGGAGCCGGCAAGGTCAGCAGAGCCACCCCACATCTCTGGAAGGGAAGCGGCCAATGCTTGGATGGTGGCCTCAGAAGCCTTGCGGGTGGCCAAGGACTCGCCCGGTTCCCAAACCGGCAATTCAGCGTCGAAATCTTGCGGCAGTTCGCGCGCGTGCATGCGGTCAAAGAGTGCCTTGTTCTCCGGATTAGCCGCAGCCCACTTGTCGAACTTCTTCTGCCATGCGGAGTGCTTCCCTGTGCCGCGTTCGCGCAGCTTGCGGGTGTGTGCGATGACCTCGTCGTCGATGTGGAAGCTGCGCTCGGGATCGAAGCCCAAGACCTCCTTGGTGGCAGCCACCTCGTCATCGCCCAGCGCAGCGCCATGAACTCCGCCGGTGTTCATCTTATTCGGGGCCGGGTAGCCGATAACGGTCTTCACGCGGATGAAGGACGGGCGCTCGGTCTCTGCCTGAGCTGCCTTGACCGCCTCCTCAATGGCTACGACGTCTTCGCCGGATTCGACCGTTTGGACGTGCCAGCCGTAGGCCTCGTAGCGGGCTACTACGTCTTCGTTGAAGGCAATATTCGTATCGTCCTCAATAGAAATGCGATTATCATCCCAGAAGACAATCAAGTTGCCCAGCTTTTGCGTACCCGCCAGGGAAGAAGCCTCAGCGGTAACGCCCTCCTGGAGGTCACCATCGGAAGCGATGGTGTAGACGTAGTGGTCGAAGGGAGACTCCCCGGCCGGTGCCTTAGGATCGAAAAGCCCGCGCTCCTTACGTGCGGCCATGGCCATGCCCACGGAGGAAGCCAAGCCTTGGCCAAGGGGTCCGGTGGTGATTTCCACGCCATCGGTGTGGTGTACCTCAGGGTGGCCGGGCGTGCGCGATCCCCAAGTGCGCAGCTGCTTGAGGTCGTCCATTTCCAAGCCAAAGCCGCCCAGGTAGAGCTGGATGTACTGGGTGAGGGAAGAGTGACCAACGGAAAGAACGAAGCGGTCGCGGCCGGCCCAGTGCACATCGGCGGGATCATGGTTAATGACGCGCTGATACAAGGTGTAGGCGAGGGGAGCTAGGGACATTGCCGTGCCTGGGTGGCCGGAACCGCATTTTTGTACAGCATCTGCGGCTAGTACTCGCACGGTGTCGACGGCGCGGGTGTCAAACTCCGACCAATCCTCCGGGTAACGGCGCTCGACCATAGTTTGGAGTTCTGGGGACAACTTATCTTTCGACACTGGAAAGCCTCGCTTACGTCTAGGCAAAAAGTACTTAACTTTATTCAGTCTAGTAATTTTTTAACCGGCGGTGCGCAATTATAGAAAGCTAGGCATAAACGGTATGCTGGCATGGCTAAGTGGAGTGCGCGTCGGCGCTAGAGCGCGCACTGAATCTAGCGGCCATAGGCCTGTTGTCTTTCACCCCTGCGCCGAAAACTGTGAGTGAGAGAACTGGAACTTTTTCACGGGCATGTGCGACCGCTAGGGGTGACCGCGCGCAGTTAGTGCGCGGGGCACAGTTCACCAACGTTCAGATAGTGGAGGAATCCCTTGGAGACCATCAAGGCCTATTTTGCGCTAACGAAACCGAGGATCATTGAACTCCTCCTCGTGGCCGCAATCCCGGCGATGCTCCAAGCGCAACGCGGCGTGGAGGCCGTTTCAGACAATATTTGGCTAATCGTGTCGACCATTTTCGGCGGTTGGATGGGCGCTGCTGCCGCCCACACGTTTAATAACGTCGTGGACTACGAGCTGGATCAAAAAATGCAGCGCACGAGGGCCCGCCCGCTGGTAAGGGCCAAGATTTCCAAACGGAACGCAGCAATTTTCGCGTGGGTAATGCTCATCATCTCCGTGCTGTGGTTGGGCGTCCTTGCTCATTCCTGGTTGGCGGCCTTCTTCGTGGTTTTGACGAATTTCTTCTACGTCTTCGTCTACACCAAGTTTTTGAAGATGCGCAATGCCCAAAATATAGTCTGGGGCGGCTTGGCCGGCTGCATGCCGGCGATGGTCGGCTGGGCGGTTATCCGGGATAACGCTCCTGCTGGAGAGCCTGACCGCTGGTGGCAGGCAATCGTGCTCTTCCTCATCATCTTCTTCTGGACTCCGCCACACACGTGGGCGCTGGCCATGAAGTACAAGGAAGACTACCGCAAGGCCGGCGTGCCGATGCTGCCCGTAGTGGCTGATGAGAAGGAAGTCACTCGACAGATCGTGTGGTATACCGTGGGCACGGTTATCGTGACCCTACTTATCGTCCCCGCTGCATCGTGGATTTACTTGGTCGCAGCTCTTGCCTCCGGCGCGGTATTCCTGTGGATGGCTATACGCCTGCACAAGGGAGTCAAGAACGGCGCCAAGGTTAAGCCGATGCGCCTGTTCATTTACTCCAATAACTATCTGTCGGTGCTCTTTATCGGGTTGTCCATCGATGCAGTATTGGGTTGGGAGCCATTAGGTAGGATGCTCGGCTGGTCGGCCACGTTATTCTAACTGCGCCCAGATACCCAAGGATAGAGCGAAAGCGCGGGAAAAAGCACAGCTGCTTTTCCCGCGCTTTCGGCGTTTGTGGGTGGGTTTAGGCTTTATCGCCAGCTTGGACGCGCAGCACGATGGAACCGGTAGTCTTGCGCTCCTGGAGGTCGCGGTGCGCCGCAGCGGCATCTTCCAGTGGATAAGATGCCGTGACGTTGAAGCTCAGATCGCCGTCGATAACAGCTTGGACGACCGCCTGGGCACGCATTTGGAACTCGCCTTCTTGGGCTGTCCATGCGCCGATGGAAGGCCGAGTGAGGAAGATAGACCCATGCTTGTTTAGCAGCTGCGGGTCGATAGGCTCAACTGGGCCAGAGGCGGCGCCGAATAGCGCGACGGTGCCACGGGGGCGTACTGCTTCGAGTGACTCGTGGAAGGTAGCCTTGCCGACGCCGTCGTAAACCACGTCAACACCCCTATCACCGTTGTAGCGACGGACCTGCTCGGCGAGTGCGTCGCCATAGCGAAATACCTTATCCGCACCGGCTGCGTAGGAGAGTTCCTCCTTTTCGTCCGTGGAGACCACCGTATAGACGGTAGCGCCGAGCGACGATGCCATTTGGGTGAGGATCTGGCCTACACCGCCGGCGCCGGCAGTAATCAGGCAGGAAGCGCCTTCACCCAGTTGATAAACGCCATGCGCCAAATAGTGTGCGGTAATGCCCTGCAACAACATTGAGGCAGCGACTTCTGGCTGGAAATCATCTGGGACCGCCACTAGTCCCTCGCGTGGGACGCAGACCTGTTCGGCGTAGGAGCCAAAAGCCCGGTTCCAGGCCACCATTGTGCCCTCGGCAATTTCCCCCTTGGGGTCGTGGACAACGCGCCCGGTGCCTTCGAATCCGGGAATGAACGGGGTGGCCGCGTTATAGATGCCCTCACGATAATAGGTATCGATGTAGTTGACGCCAGCCATGATGACATCCACCAAAACTTCGTTGTCATTAGGGGTGGGGGCGGGAACTTCGGTATAGCGAAGTACTTCTGGTCCGCCGGTTTCTGTGACCTGAATTGCGTGCATATAGCCAGGCTAGCGCAAAAAGCCGACCGAGTGCAGTACCTCGGCCGGCCGTAAGCATTATGGGTTAAGCAGTCGCTTGCTCTTGTTCAAGAGAGGTTTGGCGCGCCGCGTACTTCTCATCGCCGCTGGGAGAGCCGGTGATGAGATCCGCGGTGCCGTCGGTGCGGCGTACACCGTGTGCCCATAGCAGGGCGGTATACGCGGTGACGAAGGAGGAGAGGCCAATATGGAAGGGGACAGTCCAGCGCGGAATGCTCATGTAGAACTGGTAAACGCCTACTGCCCACTGAATGAGGATGCATACAACGAGGACCCAGCCAGCCTTCTTAGCGTCTTGAGGTGCGCGGTTCTTGTAAAGCAGGAAGACGGTAATAACCGTAAGCGTCAGGTAGACGTACATGCACATGGCGTGGGTGACGGCCATGGCTTCGGTATCTACCTGCAGGCGGCCTTCCATTCCCACCCCGGAATCGCCAGAGTGAACGCCCGAACCGGTAACCATCGTGCCAGTGATGAGCACAATGCTCAGGGCAACGGTAGCGACCGCTGCAAGGAGGCGAATCGCTTGAGGGAAGCGAGCGCGTGGCGTTCCGTCATCTGGTTCCACAATGCGGGAATAAAGCATTGCCGCCAGCCATACCAAGAGCATTGAAGGTAGGAAGTGCAGCGCCACGGACCACCACCGGAGGTCTAGGTGGACAGAGATACCGCCGATGATCGCCTGCAGTACGATGCCAGCGACGTTGAGCCATGCGTACACCTTGAGCTCTGCGCGGCGACGCGCCATGCGCATGGCAATGACAGCGGCGACTGCCGCTGCGGATACGACGAAAGTAAGCAGGCGGTTACCAAACTCGATGGCCTGGTGAAGAGCAGGCGCAGCGCCTTCCATAGGGACAAGGGAGCCTGGTTGGCATTCCGGCCAGGTGGGACAGCCCAATCCCGAGCCGGTCACGCGGACAATGGAACCAGACACGGTGATGCCACCCTGGCACAAGAGGAGGATGAGCGCGATGAGGCGCTGCTGTTGCAGTGTAGGGGCGGCTTCCTTAAAGAAGCGCTTGATCTTCGTCCAGTAATTCACGCATAGCATCCTACTAGTCGGGAGATTTTGGGCATAAAAATTCCTCTCGTTTCGAAAGGAACCGGACAAAAGTCACATTTAGCCATCGAAGCGGAACCAACGGACCGCAGCGAACGACGCCACCGCAAGCCACGCCAACAAGGATAGGAGCTCGAGGCCGGGGAAGGTGGAATTAGAGGCGTCGGTAAGCGCGCCTGCTAGGGCGACGGTCGGCACCGCGTTGAGGACGCCATTATCGCCAAGGCCCTGGGAGTAGAGGGTCCAGCCGACTACGCCGAGGAGCAGGAACCAGATGAGGTTAGCCAACGCGAGCACTACTTCAGAGCTGAGGGTGCCGCCGAGCAACAGCCCCATGGCGGTAAATGCCGCAACGCCGAAGACCAGCGAGAGGATCATGAGTAGCACTCCGCCCAGACTGATACGGAGGCCCAGAATATAGGCCGCTATACCCAAGACAAGGATTTGGAATACCACCATGGTGAGTACGCCGAGGATCTTGCCGCCAATAATGGCCCAAGCCGGCACACCGGACGCACCAGTGCGTTTAAGGGCCCCGTAGCGCCGGTCAAAGGCAAGCGAAATGGCCTGACCGGTAAAGCCTGCGGAGGTGGCAGCTACTGCAAGCACCATGGGAAATACCTCGTGCAAGCCATGTCCGGTGAGTGACTCCAGGCGGGCCGCGCCAATGAGCAGGGCCAGCGGTATGATGACGCTCAACAATTGCTGTTCGCCGTGGCGCAGCATGAGTTTTGCTTCCATCTTTCCTTGCGCAAGCAACATAGCGCCGGCGCTGGCTCGTTTGGGGGCAGGGGTAAAGGTTCCGGGGTTAAAGGTAGTGCTCATGTGGTGGCTTCTTTCCGCAACGCAGTTGATTGAATTCGGTCCTGGCGTAGAGTGCAGCTAGCTGCGCAAATGGCGGCCGGTAAGGTCAAGGAAGACCTCCTCCAAGTTGCGGTGAGCCGCGTCTAGGCGCCGCAGCAGGACTCCTTGGCGGGCAAGCTCGGCGGTAAGCGTAGCGATGGTTTCGGGCGTGCCGGCCTGGGTCAAGCGGTAATGCAGCGGACGGGATTTGGTTGCTTGAATGCCAGCCTCAGCCAAAGCTTCCATATCAACATCGATATCGGTGCTGAAACTAAGCCCTGCCGAGTCCGACTGGGCGGTAAGTTCCGCGGGGGTGCCGTGGGCTACAAGCTCGCCATGATCCATGATTGCCACTCGGTCCGCTAGTGACTCCGCTTCATCCATGAGGTGGGTGGTAAGAACAATGGTGACGCCATCGCGCCTCAGGGCCCGAACAAGGTCCCAGACCGCCAAACGGGATTGTGCATCCATGCCAGCGGTGGGCTCATCGAGAAAAACTAGCTCGGGCCGACCGATGATTGCTAGGGCGAGGGAAAGCCGTTGCTGCTGCCCGCCGGAGAGTCTGCGATAGGGAGTCCGGGCTACTCCATCAAGCCCGAGCGTTTCCAGTAGCCAGTGCGGGGAGAGGGGATGGGCGCTGTAGCTAGCGGAAAGTTCTAGCATTTCCAGAACACGGATGCCGGAGTAGGAACCACCACCCTGCAACATGATGCCGACCTTTTCGCGCACCTTGTCCGGTGCGGAACTCGGGTCGAGTCCTAGGACGTCGATTGTGCCGCTGGTGGGGTGGATAAAACCCTCTGACATCTCAATCGTTGTGGACTTTCCGGCGCCATTGGGGCCAAGGAGGCAAAAGACCTCACCTGTGGCAACGCTAAGGCTTAGACCGTTAACGGCGGTGGTGGGGCCAAATTTCTTCACCACGTTCTCCACGGTGAGGGCTGGGCGATCGGCTGAAATGGAATTCACGTGGGATTAGTTTAGGACACGGATTCCGCTGCGCCGCACTGCAACCCACCACAGGGTGGCGATGACGGCGAAAGTGCAGGCTGCCGACACGTAGATCACGATGATAGTGCTGGGCGGCAACCCGAGGCCGCGCGGCAGTACAAAGAAGCTCATAGCTGCCGAATAAGCCACGACGCAGAAACGGAATATAAGCCGGTTGGCCCATGCGGCCAAAGGCAGTACCGCCCACAGGATGTACCACGGATGGACGACGGGAAAGAAGATAACCAGTACTAAGGAGGCGGTGCCGAGTCCTCCCACAGGGTGGATGTAGCCGCGCAACGTTGCAAAGAGCATGCGGGCCATGAAAGCTACTGCCACCAGCACGCCAAAGGTACGGGTTACGGTGAGAATAGCTTCGGTGTGGTCGCCTAGACCCAACAGCATTCCGATGAAGCCGGTGCCCACGCCTACGGCGGTGGAGGTAGAAAGCCACGAGCGGATGGAGGCCGCCCCGCCTTGTCCCGTGATCCACCCCAGGCCAATACCGGTCAAGGCGCTAATAAGTGCAATGGTTGCAATTAAAATAACTAGCTGCAGGGCAATGGCGTAGACCAAAGCCCTCCAGCGTGTTGCACCGTCCTTGTCTATCAGGTGGCGGGCATAGGCCATCCCTACAAAGCCCAGCCCGATAAAGCCGGTAACCTTGACCATCCCGGCGCAGGACAGACAAAATCCAGAAGCAATGAGTGCTAGGTAGGCACTGCGCGTGGACTTTTCCAGCTTGTCGACGCCCCGCAGGCCCAGCTCCATACCCACTAGAAGCAGGCCCAACATGATGGACTCATTATGGATTCCGCCCACCAGGTGCAAGATAGTGAGAGGGTTGAGAATGCCGAGCCATAGGGCAGATTCTGGAGATACCCGGCAGCGCCGCGCCAAACAGCTTATGGCCCACCCAGCAACCATGATACCGGCGATGGATAGGAGGCGGTGGGCGATAACTCCCAAGAGGATGGAATTTGAGGTAACTGCGCTCACCACCCCAGCAAGCCCGAGTGCTACGGGGCCATAGGGAGAAGGGGAGTTGGCCCAGATAAAC
This sequence comes from Corynebacterium sp. ACRPE, assembly GCF_022347435.1. NCBI lineage: Bacteria > Bacillati > Actinomycetota > Actinomycetes > Mycobacteriales > Corynebacteriaceae > Corynebacterium > Corynebacterium sp. ACRPE. The sequence continues at coordinate 13,080 of NZ_JAKRNA010000016.1, forward strand.
GGTACGGATCGGGCGAGCTCATCACCCGCGCCAAGCAATTGCACCGGTCCTGCAGAATACGGATCCATGCCCTGCATCACGATGGAACCGTTGGCCAAGTAGGAGTAAATGTCCTGGGTGAAGAGCGGGGCGGTAAAAATCAGCGGGATGACCCAGCCGGCCCACGTGCGCCATAGTTGGTGTGTGGTCACGAGCCGGCGAGCGCGCGCTGGGGTGAGGGCACCTTCCTGGGGTTGGCGCAGCGGGGTGCCTACAAAAGGGGCCAAGAAAACCCAGGCGGCCACCATCAGGCCTACTCCCACCATGACTATGGCAGAAGAGGTCTGCAGCATGCGAGACATGAGGGATCCAAAAGGCACGTTGTCATAAGGGTTTCCCACTACTGGGAGGGCGCCGGCACCTAACGCGCCGAAGGCGATAAGTAGAGAACCCACTGTGCCCACCCAGCGCAAGATAAAAAATGTCCGCCATTGTGCGGTGGTGGTGCGCTTTAGGCCATCTTCTTTGGCGGGGACAAAATCAAAACGAGAATCAGGTTCTGCGGCTCCGGTGTCCTCGGCGTGTAGCCGCGCAGACCGGGAACCAGCGGTGCCCAGCTGCGGCAGCTCGGCCTTGACGCCGGAAAGAAAGCCGCGGAATTTGCCTGTCATGGGTTAAGACCTTACGCGAATCCTCCGCCCCAACCCCAGCAGGCCCGCCATTTTGACGCGCGCAGCACCGCCAGTTGTGGCGATGAGGGGAGTAAGCCACCCCCGTGCCACGCCGAAGAATGGCTAATGGTGGCATTCCGGAATGAATTAAGGAACACTAGTGTTGTCTAATAAAGGAGGCGCAGTTGGACTGCGGCGCGACTCTCGGAATTACGGGAGCCGGCTGCAGGGCGGCTGTAAGTGAGCGAAGCACGAAGGGAGGTCCCGGCATGAGCACACCTCAGCGCGTAGAAACTACGCATAAGGCGGCTAAGGAATCCCGCACTACGGATGGCGATACCCGCCGGCAAGTGATGCTGTTGCTGCTGAAGGACGGGCCCGTTACCGCTTCCCACTTGGGTGAACGCCTTGGCCTTTCTGCTGCCGGAATCCGCCGGCACTTAGACAATTTGGTGGAAGAGGAATTGACGGAGGTTGTGCGCCGCCGCCCAGTTACCCGCGGTTCAGCGGGTAGCGGCTCTGGTCGCGGGCGACCAGCCAAACACTTCCGCCTCACCGATCGTGGCCGAGCGCAATTCGGCCACGCCTACGATGATTTGGCCTCTGATGCCTTGACGGCGCTTCGCGACGTCGGCGGGTCTGAGGCCGTTAAGCGCTTTGCCAAGGTCCGCTTCGGGCGTCTCGTTGCAGATGTGCGCCCCCTCGTAGAAGAGGGCGAATCTGTAGAGGATGTGGCCCGCAAGCTGGCCGAGGTATTGGACGAGCACGGGTATGCCGCCACGGTGGACCGCGCTGGTCAGGGAGTGCAAATCTGTCAGCACCATTGTCCGGTCTCCCATGTGGCGGCCGAGCATCCGGAGCTGTGTGAGGCGGAACAAGAAGTCTTTTCTGCTCTATTAGGCAAACACGTACAGCCTTTGGCCTCCATCGCCGGCGGTCATGGGATCTGTACCACGAACATCCCCTTGACACCCGTTAATACAAATACTGAAAGGAGCGAGTCATGACCCAGGCACAATCGGCACCCGAGAACAAGATGACCGATGATGAAATCATTGATTCCATTGGTGCATATGAGTACGGCTGGCACGACTCGGACGCGGCCGGTGCTTCTGCTCGCCGCGGCTTGAACGAAGATGTAGTACGCGATATTTCCGCCAAGAAGGGCGAGCCGGAATGGATGCTTAACCAGCGCCTGAAGGCACTCAACATCTTTGATAAGAAGCCCGTTCCCACCTGGGGTGCGGATCTGTCTGGCATCGACTTCGACCAGATTAAGTACTACGTGAAGTCCACTGAGGAGCAGGCCCAGACCTGGGACGAACTCCCTGACGATATCAAGGCCACCTACGATAAGTTGGGCATTCCAGAGGCCGAGAAGCAGCGCCTCGTTGCCGGCGTGGCAGCCCAGTACGAGTCTGAGGTTGTCTACCACCAGATCCGTGAGGACCTGGAAAGCCAGGGTGTCATCTTCGTCGATACTGACACCGCACTTCGCGATTACCCTGAGCTTTTCAAGGAGTACTTCGGCACCGTTATCCCGGCCGGCGACAATAAGTTCTCCGCGCTGAACTCCGCGGTGTGGTCCGGTGGCTCCTTTATCTACGTGCCTAAGGGCGTGCACGTAGATATTCCACTGCAGGCTTACTTCCGCATCAACACGGAAAATATGGGCCAATTCGAGCGCACCCTCATCATCGTCGACGAGGACGCTTATGTTCACTACGTCGAGGGCTGTACCGCTCCTATCTACAAGTCTGACTCCCTGCACTCCGCGGTAGTGGAGATCATCGTGAAGAAGGGCGGCCGCTGCCGCTACACCACCATTCAGAACTGGTCCAGCAACGTCTACAACTTGGTGACCAAGCGCACCAAGGTAGAAGAAGGCGGCACCATGGAATGGGTCGACGGCAACATCGGCTCCAAGGTCACCATGAAGTACCCGGCCGTATGGATGACCGGTCCTTACGCCAAGGGCGAGGTTCTCTCCGTTGCCTTTGCTGGTGAGAACCAGTTCCAGGACACGGGCGCCAAGATGACTCACATGGCTCCGCACACCTCTTCCAATATCGTGTCTAAGTCGGTTGCCCGTGCCGGCGGCCGCGCCGCTTACCGCGGCTTGGTGCAGGTTAATCAGAACGCGCACCATTCTACCTCTAACGTCGAGTGCGATGCGTTGCTGGTGGACAATATTTCGCGTTCGGACACATACCCGTATAACGACATCCGCAATGACCACGTCACGCTGGGCCATGAGGCAACCGTTTCCCAGGTTTCTGAGGAGCAGCTGTTCTACCTGATGTCCCGCGGCATTGCGGAAGAAGAAGCAATGGCGATGATCGTGCGCGGCTTCGTTGAGCCGATTGCTAAGGAGCTGCCGATGGAGTACGCCCTCGAGCTCAACCGCCTCATCGAACTGCAAATGGAAGGATCGGTCGGCTAAAGAAAATGGTCGCTTCGAACGAATTCAATCCGGATAAGATCACCAAGGGTGACGTCTTTACCTCCACCAACGTGGAGGACTTCCCGGTGCCGCACGGCCGCGATGAGGTGTGGCGCTTTGTCTCCCTGCGCAAGCTCCGTGGACTGCACAATGGCGAGTTCGCTGAGGCAGTGGCACAGGACGTCACCGTGAGCGAACATCCAGGCGTAAGCTCCGAGACCGTCGCTCGCGATGACGAGCGCTTGGGCCGCGTTGGTACGCCGTCTGACCGCGTTGCGGCACAGGCATGGACTTCTATGCCTGAAGGTCAAGTTGTCACCATTGACGCCGAGGCTCAGGTGGAAGAGCCCGTGGTCATTACCTACACCGGCAAGGGCGAGGGCGTAACTTCCTTTGGCGCTACCTCCATCGAGGTAGGCCACCACGCGGAAGCTACCGTCATCTTGAAGTACGTCGGCTCTGGCACCCACGCAGATAACGTCGAGTTCATCGTGGGCGATGGCGCTCACCTGACCGTCGTTGTTGACGTTGATTGGGAAGACGATGCCGTACACCTGTCCAACCACGTGGCACAGCTCGGCCGCGATTCCGTGCTGCGCCACAACTCCGCCATCTTTGGCGGCGAGGTGGTACGCATCGTGCCTCGCGTGAACTTCACCGAGCAAGGCGGCGACGCAGAGTTGCTGGGCGTCTACTTCGCTGACGAAGGCCAGTACTTTGAAAACCGCATGTTGGTGGATCACTCTGTCCCTAATTGCCGCTCCCACGTCCTATACAAGGGCGCACTGCAGGGTGCCAAGGACAATGAGGCCCGCACCTGCTGGGTGGGCGATGTCCTTATCCGCTCCAATGCACAGGGCACCGATACCTACGAGACCAACAACAACCTGATCCTGACTGAGGGTGCTCGCGCGGACGCAATCCCTAACTTGGAGATTGAGACCGGTGAAATTACCGGTGCAGGCCACGCGGCCACCGTTGGTCGCTTCGATGACATCGAGTTGTTCTACCTGATGTCTCGCGGCATTCCAGAGGCTGAAGCCCGCCGCCTCATCATCCGTGGCTTCTTCAATGAGGTCATCCACCGCATCCCGGTGCAGTCCCTGTCCGAGGAATTGGAAAACCGCATTTCCGAAGAACTGGAAAAGATCTCCGCCTAAATCTTTCATAGAAGGAAAACCACACACATTATGTCTACTCTGGAAATTAAGAACCTCCACGCCCAGGTGCTGCCGACGGAAGAAGGCGGCGAGCCGAAGGAAATCCTCAAGGGCGTTAACCTGACCATCAACTCCGGCGAGATCCACGCCATCATGGGCCCGAACGGTTCCGGCAAGTCCACCTTGTCCTACACCATCGCCGGCCACCCAAAGTATGAGGTCACCGAGGGCGAGGTGCTTCTCGACGGCGAAAATCTGCTGGAGATGCCCGTCGACGAGCGCGCTCGCGCCGGCCTCTTCCTGGCGATGCAGTACCCAACTGAAGTACCGGGCGTAAAGGTCTCTCAGTTCATGCGCTCCGCAGTCACCTCCATTCGTGGCGAGGCACCGAAGCTACGCGAATGGAACAAGGAGCTTACCCAGGCCCGCGAGAACCTGAAGATTGATAAGTCCTTCATCTCCCGCTCCGTCAACGAAGGCTTCTCCGGCGGTGAGAAGAAGCGCCACGAGGTTATGCAGCTGGATATCCTGAAGCCGAAGTTCGCAGTCATGGACGAGACCGACTCCGGCCTGGACGTTGACGCTCTGCGCATCGTGTCTGAGGGCATCAATAGCTACCAGAAGGAAACCAATGGTGGCATCTTGATGATTACCCACTACAAGCGCATCCTGAACTACGTGAAGCCGGACTTCGTCCACGTCTTCGCTGATGGCCACGTCATCAAGACCGGTGGCGCTGAATTGGCGGACCAGCTCGAGTCTGACGGCTACGACCAGTTCCTCAAGTAAGGACCGACCCTCGGCCGGTCAACCGCGACTATCCAAAGAAGATTCATGTCTGGATTTGATGTAAACGCAATTAGGGAACAGTTCCCGATTCTCCAGCGCACGGTGCGTGGCGATAAGCCACTGGTGTACCTGGATTCGGGTGCTACCTCCCAGCGCCCGCTGCCGGTATGGAAGGCGGAAGAGGAGTTTGTGCTGCACACGAACGCCCCTGTTCACCGCGGTTCCTATCAATTGGCAGAAGAGGCCGATGATGCCTACGAGTCCGCGCGCCAAGCTATCGCCGCATTCGTGGGCGCGGACCGCGACGAGATCGCCTTTACCAAAAACGCCACTGAGGCCCTGAACGAAGTTGCCTATGTGCTTGGCGACGAGCGCGCGGGGGACCTCTACGTGGGCGAGGGCGATACCGTCGTGATCACCGAATTGGAACACCACGCCAACTTGGTGCCGTGGCAGGAGCTGTGTGCTCGCACCGGCGCTACGTTGAAGTGGTATTCCATGACCGAAGACGGCCGTATCGATCTCGATTCGCTTGAGCTCGATGATTCCGTCAAGGTAGTTGCGTTTACTCACCAATCCAATGTGACTGGTGCTGTGGCAGACGTGGATGAGCTGGTGCGCCGCGCCCGCGCGGTCGACGCCATGGTCGTCCTCGACGCCTGCCAGTCGGTGCCACACATGGCGGTGGATTTCCACGCCTTGGACGTGGATTTCGCGGCCTTTTCCGGCCATAAGATGTGCGGCCCCAGCGGCGTGGGTGTGCTCTACGGCAAGGATGAGCTGCTCAAGAAGCTGCCACCCTTCCTGACCGGTGGCTCCATGATTGAGATCGTCAAGATGGAAGAGACCACCTTTGCCGAGCCCCCGACGCGCTTTGAAGCGGGCACGCAGATGACCAGCCAGGTGGTTGGCCTTGGCGCAGCGGTGAACTTCTTGGAAGAAGTGGGCATGGACAATATCCACGCGCACGAAAAGAAGCTCACCGAGCGCGCATTGCGCCAGCTCAAGGAAATCCCTGGTCTGCGCATCATCGGTCCAGAGACCACCGAAAATCGTGGTGGCGCCATTTCCTTCACTGTGGAAGGCGTTCACCCGCACGACTTGGGCCAGGTCCTCGATGACCACGGCGTGTCTATTCGCGTTGGCCACCACTGTGCGTGGCCACTGCACCGTGCCTGCGGCGCACAGTCCACCGCCCGCGCTAGCTTCTACCTTTATAACACCGAGGAAGAAGTAGATAAGCTGGTGGACGCAATCAAGGCTGCCCGCGAATTCTTTGGAGTTGCCTCATGAACCTAGATTCCATGTACCAGGACGTCATCCTGGATCACTATAAGAACCCCCAACACGCCGGCCTGAGGGAGCCATATCAGGCCGAGGTTCACCACGTGAACCCGTCCTGCGGCGATGAGCTCACCCTGCGCGTGCGCCTTTCGGACGACGGCAAGACCGTCGAGGACGTCTCCTATGACGCGGAAGGCTGCTCCATTTCGCAGGCTTCTACCTCGGTTATGGCTGAAGAAATCGTGGGGCTGCCGCTTGCGGAAGCCAACGAGAAGCTGGCCGAGTTCGAAAAGATGATTACCTCTCGTGGCCAAGAAGAGGGCGATGAAGACCTTATCGGTGACGGCGTTGCCTTCGCCGGCGTGTCCCAGTACCCAGCGCGCGTCAAGTGTGCGCTCCTCGGATGGAAGGCCTTCCAGGCTGCATCTGCCGATGCACTAACTGAAGTGGAGAACTAGATGACGGAACCCGTAGATCCTTATCAGAACGAGAACTCTTCATTCTCCGGCAGCGGCGAGCGTCCGGAGCAGACTGAAGAACAGATTTCCAAGGCCTTTGATGTCACCGAATTCATGCGTGATGTCATTGACCCCGAGCTCGGCATTAACGTCGTCGACCTGGGTCTTGTCTATGACCTCTGGTTTGAAGAGGATAATGGCAAGGAAATCGTCATGATCAATATGACGCTGACCTCGCCGGCGTGCCCGCTGACCGATGTCATTGCAGAGCAGGTGGAAGACATCGTCAAGGCCAATAAGCTGGCTGATGCTGTCCGTATCAACTGGGTATGGATGCCGCCATGGGGCCCGCAGATGATTACTGAGGAGGGCCGCGAGCAGCTTCAGGCCCTCGGTTTCGCGGTTTAAAATCGCGTATTAATCACACGCCCCCAACAGCGCATTTCTTGGATTCGGGAAGTGACTGTTGGGGGCGTTAGTGCGTCTTAGCGTTGGCCGCGTCAATTGCTAGACTATTTCTTCGTGATTGTAACCAATGATTTCGAAGTCAGGGTAGGAGCGCGCACGCTTCTCGACGCCCCCGGGCAGCACCTGCGCGTGCAGCCCGGCGACCGCATCGGCCTCATCGGCCGCAACGGCGCGGGCAAGACGACGACCATGCGCATCTTGGCAGGGGAGACGGAGCCTTATGGTGGTTCTGTGACTCGCTCGGGCCCCATTGGTTATCTGCCCCAGGATTCCCGCGAGGGAAATATCGAGCAAACGGCGCGCGAGCGCGTTCTCTCCGCACGCGGCCTGGATGATCTTAAGCGCCGCATGGCGAAGCAACAAGAGCTCATGGAATCGGCCACGGACGATAAGTTCCGGGATAAGGCTATCCGTAAGTATTCCCGCTTAGAGGAGCAATTCGAGTCGCTAGGCGGATATGAAGCCGATTCCGAGTGTGCGCAGATTTGCGATAATTTGGGCCTGCCACAGCGTGTCCTAGATCAGCAGCTCAAGACTCTCTCGGGCGGCCAGCGTCGCCGTGTGGAGCTGGCACAGATCCTCTTTGCGGCTACTGAAGGCTCCGGCAAATCCCAGACCACCCTGCTCCTGGATGAGCCGACTAACCACTTGGATGCGGACTCTATTACGTGGCTGCGCCAATTCCTGTCCAAGCACGAAGGCGGGCTCATTATGATTTCCCACGACGTCGAACTGCTAGAGGCCGTGTGCAATAAGGTGTGGTTCCTTGACGCGGTCCGCGGCGAGGCCGACGTCTACAACATGGGCTATAAGAAGTACCTCGATGCCCGTGCTACCGATGAAGCGCGCCGTCGCCGAGAGCGGGCCAATGCGGAAAAGAAGGCATCCGCCCTGCAAAAGCAGGCTGCTAAGTTGGGTGCTAAGGCAACGAAGGCCGCTGCGGCCAAGCAGATGCTCCACCGCGCTGAGCGCATGATGAGCCAGCTCGATGAGGTGCGGGTGGCCGATAAGGTAGCCAATATTAAGTTCCCCGAGCCGGCACCGTGCGGTAAGACACCCATGAATGCCAAGGGACTGACCAAGATGTACGGTTCGCTGGAGGTTTTCGTGGGCGTAGACCTCGCCATCGACAAAGGTTCTAGGGTCGTCGTTCTCGGCTACAACGGTGCAGGTAAGACCACCCTGTTGAAATTGCTGGCCGGCGTGGAACGCACCGATGGTGAAGGTGGCATCGTCAGTGGTCACGGCCTGCGCATCGGCTACTTCGCGCAGGAACATGACACCATCGACCCGGATAAGTCCGTGTGGCAAAACACCATTGATGCTTGTCCTGACGCGGATCAGCAGGAGTTGCGCAGCCTGCTTGGCGCCTTCATGTTCTCCGGTGAGAAGCTGGAGCAGCCTGCGGGTACCCTCTCCGGCGGTGAGAAGACGCGCCTTGCGCTAGCCGCCTTGGTCTCCAGCCGCGCGAACGTCCTGTTGCTAGACGAGCCCACCAATAACTTGGACCCAATTTCGCGCGAGCAGGTGCTTGATGCACTGAAAACGTATACGGGCGCCGTGGTGCTGGTGACGCACGATCCGGGTGCGGTTAAGGCCCTGGATCCGGAACGCGTGATCATCATGCCCGATGGTGATGAGGACCTGTGGTCCGATGACTATATGGAGATCGTGGAGCTAGCTTAGGGATTTATGAAGACACTGCTGGAGAGGATGCCCGCTTGGCGGGAGAAGTTTTGGCTCATCCCCGCCGTGGCGGTGGCCATAGCCGCGATCGGTGCGGAATTGCTCATTGCGGTTGGTAGCAATTTTGATGTGTCCGCCACGCCCTTTTATGACGGCAGCGCCGATAGCGCGCAAGGGATTTTAAGCGCGGTAGCAACCTCGTCGCTATCCTTGGCCGGCACCGTCTTTTTCATCACCCTGACCGCGCTATCCGGTGTCGTCACGGTGATGGGACCGCGCCTCCTGCACGAGTTTCTAAAGGATCGCTCCATTCAATCCACGTTGGCGATCTACCTGGCAACCTTCATTTTTGCGCTCCTATCCCTGCGCGCGGTTCGTACCGGCGGCGGTGGGGAAGAAGAATACGTTCCTTCCCTCAATGTAGCCGTCACGGTTCTGCTGGCCATTGCCTGCGTTGTCTTCCTTATCTACTTCATCGTGCATATTGCGCAATCGATCAGCATGTCCCACGTGGTACACGTCGTTGCCCAAGACGTAGAAAGCCACATGCGCCGGCTTATCCACCGAGGTGAGGAGGAGGAGAAAGTAAAAGCGCCGGGGCCAGAGTTCTACACGAACGCGCAAAAGCGCCGCAGTAGTGAGACTGGCTATCTCAAATTCGTGGACTATGACGCCATCGCGCAGGCTGCGGCGCAAGAGGATTGCGCGGTGCACCTCGGCGTGGCACCGGGAGACCTCGTATTGGAAGGCGAGGTCATTGCCCACGGCGTGCCACGTTTGCCGGAAGACATTGAGCGTCATATCGTGCTCACGCAGCACCGCGAAAACGCCTCTGCCCATGACCCGCGGTTTACCGCCCGGCACCTCGCAGAAATTGCTGCCCGCGCTTTGAGTACCGGCGTTAATGACCCATTCACGGTAATTGACATCATTGACCGCTTCACCCAGATTCTTACGGTGATTGGGGATAAGCGTCTTCCGCAGGGCATTGTGCATGTGAGCGGCGAGTTTCGGCTGGATTATCAGACCTTTAGCTATGACGAAATCGTCGAAGCGATGTTTACACAGATTCGGCGCGATGCGGCCGATAACGCGGAGATTTACCTCAGCCTGCTGGATAACCTGGCTAAGGTGGTTGCCCTTCTTCGCACAGCGGAACGCCGGCGCGTGCTTGATGACGCCGCCCGGGCCATCTACTCCGATGCCCGCCGCCAAGTAGGCGGCGAGGTGGAGCTGAAACAGTTGGAGGCTTCCTACCAGCACTTTCAGGCCAACCTAGCTGCGTGGGCGGAATCCGATAAGCCGGGCGAGGAGCACGCCGCGGACTAGACCGCGGCGTGGTTGTTGCTGGCGCTAGTTGCGGAATCCGTGCACCGGGGCCGGAATGAAGCCGCCGCGGTTAATGAACTGCGCATTGCCCACCTGATTGACCGGGATAACTGGGGCGTAGCCGAGAAGCCCACCGAAGCTGACCTCGTCGCCTACCTGGGCTCCAGGTACCGGGATGACTCGCACCGCGGTGGTTTTATGGTTCATCACGCCAATGGCGGCCTCATCGGCGATCATGCCCGAGATCGTCGCGGCCGAGGTATCGCCCGGCAGGGCAATCATGTCAAAGCCAACCGAGCAAATAGCGGTCATGGCCTCCAGCTTGTCCATGGAAATGGAGCCGGACTTGACCGCGTCGATCATGCCTTTGTCCTCGGAAACGGGGATGAAGGAACCTGACAACCCGCCCACGCGGGAACAAGCCATCATGCCGCCCTTCTTAACGGCGTCGTTAAGCAGAGCCAAGGCCGCAGTGGTGCCGTGGGTGCCCACTTGGTCCAGGCCCATGTGCTCCAAGATGTGCGCAACCGAATCGCCCAATTCGGCGGTGGGGGCAAGCGAAAGGTCGATGATGCCGAAGGGCACTCCCAGGCGCTCCGAGGCCATGTTGCCCACCAGCTGCCCGGCGCGAGTGATCTTGAAAGCAGCCTTCTTCACCTCTTCTGCAACCTGGTCTAAGCTGGCCCCCTCGAGCGAGCCCAAGGCACGGTCGACCACACCCGGGCCGGAAACGCCCACGGAGACCACACAATCGGGTTCCTCAATGCCGTGGAAGGCGCCGGCCATGAAGGGGTTATCTCCCACGGAGTTAGCAAAGACCACGAGCTTGGCGCACGCAATGGCGGAATCGTCCTTGGTCAGCTCAGCCGCTTCCTTGATGACCTCGCCCATCTTCTTGGCTGCATCCATGTTGATGCCGGCGCGGGAGCTAGCGATATTCACGGAGGAACAGACGACGTCGGTAGTAGCCAGCGCCTCCGGAATGGAGCTGATGAGTTTTTGCTCCGCGGTCGTGGCGCCCTTTTCTACTAGGGCGGAATAGCCGCCCACGAAGTTGACGCCAACCTCCTTGGCTGCCTTATCCAGCGCCTTCGCTGCATCAACGGGGTTTCCCTCTACGCCGGCCACCACCAACGAGATGGGGGTTACGGAGATGCGCTTATTGACGATGGGGATACCGAGCTCGCCCTCGATGCCTTCGCACACCTCGACGAGGCGCCCTGCCTGCTGGGTGACCCGGTCATAGATGGCCTGGCAGGTAGCCTCCATGGTGGAGCGAGTGCATCCGAGGAGCGAGATGCCCATCGTCACGGTGCGGATATCGAGACGATAGTTCTCAATCATCTCGATGGTGTCCAAGATATTGGTGGTATTAAAACGCGTACTCATTCTAAATCTCGTTCATGGCGGTGAAGAGGTCTTCGGACTGAATGCGGATGGACTGGTGCTTTTCCTCCGCCACGGGGCGCATGCGCTCCTTAATGGTCTGGATGGAGACCTTGTCCGCATCGAATTCGACGCGCAGGATCATGGTGAAGTATCCGCCCATGAGCGTCTGGGAGACGTCGATGACGTTGATATCGAGTTCTGCAAGGGTAGTGGTCACCGCGGCGATGATGCCGGTGCTATCGGCGCCGGTGACGGTCATAATGGCATACATGCATGCAATTCTATCTGCTTGCCGGGCGCGCCGCGGTGGTTTGTACGTGCCGGAGTAGGGAGGCCGTCTGCACGCCGACCGCGCCGTTGTTACGGTGGAGAGGTATGACTGATACGAAGAGGATTCTGTACATCGGTGGACACGGCAAGGTCGGACTGCTCACCGCACCTAAGCTGGTTGATGCCGGCCACGAGGTCCACTCCCTCATCCGCAACCCAGAGCAGAAGGCCGAGATTGAAAAGCTCGGCGCGACCCCGGTTATGGCGGATATTACTGAACAAACCGTGGATCAGTGGGCAGAGCTTTTCGCCGCTTATGACGCTGTAGTCTGGGGCGCTGGCAATGGCGGCCGCGGTGGGGCAGACCTCACCTGGGCCGTCGACCGCGATGGCGCCCTCGCTACCCTCGACGCCATGGACAAGTTACAGCAGGAGGGCAAGAATGTACCTGCCTATGTGATGATCTCCTACGTCGGCTCCCAGGTAGCAACCACGGATCCTGCCGATGAGAAGTGGTATGCCTACGTGGAGTCCAAGAAGGAAGTAGACAACCGCCTTGTACAGGCCGGCTACCCGCACCTCATCCTCAAGCCAGCGATGCTGACCGAGGAACCAGCCAAGGGCATTGAGCAGATTGAGGATAAGATGCTGAAGGAGTCTCTGACTTCTTCCCGCGAGCTGGTTGCAGACGTCATCGTCGAGGTCCTTGGCCGCGAAAACCTGCCGGATTCCCCGCTCGCCTTCGTTGATGGCGACAATCCGGTGAGCTCCATCAAGTAAGGCGCTAGACTGGCTGGCATTATGACTGCTAAGCCACCAGCTGTACTTATTGATTGCGATCCCGGCATCGATGATTGCCTCGCCCTTATGTACTTGGCGGGTCTGCATCATGCCGGTGAGATCGAGCTGGTGGGCGTTACCACCACGGCCGGCAACGTCGAGGTCCACCAGACCGCGGCTAATGCCCGCTGGATTTTGGATCTTTGCTCGCTTGCCGACGTCCCCGTCGCCCCCGGCCTACCCCAACCCCTCAAGGTGGATCTCACCACCACCCCTGAGACCCATGGCCCGACAGGGCTGGGCTATGCACATGCCCGCGCTGCCGCCGCCAAGCTACAACAGCGCGATTGGCAGCAGGTATGGGAAGAAGCATTAGCCACCCACGACGATCTGCAGCTGATCGTTACTGGACCGGTCACCAACCTTGCTGCTTTCGAGGCAACCCATAGCGAGGCTGCCGCGCGCTTCGGCGCCATCACCATCATGGGCGGCGCGGTCAATTACCGCGGAAACACCACACCCACTGCAGAGTGGAACTTTTGGGTGGATCCACACGCCGCCGCCCAACATTTTCATTCAACCGCCCCACGCGTTCTCACCACGCTGTGTTCCCTCGAAGTAACGGAACAGTTTCTCATTACTCCGCAGCGCCTAGACGAGGTCCTGGAATTGTTGGGGGATCACCCTACAGCACAGATCCTGCCGGACGTGCTGCGTTTTTATTTTGAATTCCACCAGGCACAGGGAGAGGGCTATCAAGCCCAGATCCACGACCTCTTGACCTGCATGATTGCCCTGGGGCGCATCCCTTATGAAGCGACAGAAACCACCGTGGACGTTGAAGCGGAATCGTCACTGTTGCGGGGCACGTGCGTTGCAGATTTGCGCAACCATTGGGGCCGCGCCCACAACGCGCGGCTGGTAACAGGCGCAGATATAGAGGCCGCACACCACGAATGCGCGCGGGGATTCACGCTATTGGCTTCGCATTAGTAGCTTTTAACACGCAGAGCCTCTACTATTATCCGCGGCGCACGTGCCGTGCAAGCTCGCTTTCCGAGGTGACATAGGAACGCAGCACCATCCGCGGTCGTCGTTTATTTTGCCCATTTTTCGGTATATGGATTTGGACTTTTACTGTGTCACAGCTTTCTCTCACCCCCGCCCGCAAGGCTATGGTCATCGCGGGTGCTCTCATTGTCGCCGCAACCTGGATTTATCTGGTTCTTCTGCGTCCTACTGATTGGGAATCCGTTGCCGGCTCGACAGAGGCGCTTATTACCCTCGCCGGCTACCTCGTTGGCGCCGCGCTCCTTCTAGCCGGCACCGTTCCGGCGCTACCGGCGCGAACCATCGCCATCATCCCGGTAGCGCTAGTGCTCAATATTGTTGTCGGCGAAATCATCGGTTCTATCGGCGTTCCGCTGTATATCGACTCCGTGGGAACGATCCTGGTAGCCGCGTTCGCGGGCCCCATCGCCGGATTGGCTACTGGTACCTTGTCCTCCGTCGTATGGGGACTGTTGAACCCCGCCGCTTTGCCCTTCGCCGCCGTGTCCGCGGCCACGGGGTTCCTCTCTGGACTGGTAATCAAGAAGGGTGCTTTCACTAAGGTGTGGTGGGTCATTCTCAGCGGCGCCATCATCGGCATCATTTCCGGCATGCTCGCCGCACCAGTGGCGGCCTTTGTTTATGGCGGTACCGCAGGTCTTGGTACGGGCGCGGTTGTTTCGCTGTTCCGAGAGCTGGGCAATTCCCTCATCGCCTCGGTTACGCTGCAGTCCTTTATTTCGGATCCCCTGGATAAGGCATTGGTCTTCCTCATTGTCTGGGCAGCGGTCAAGGCACTGCCGCAGCGCACCCGAGAATCCCTCCAGCCACGTTAATGCAGGGCCTTCATCCCGCCACCGTTGTCACCATCGCGGCCTGCGGCTGGGTCCTTACTTTGGCGCTGAATACCCCGGTGGCGTCGGCAAGCGTAGTGCTTATCGCCCTAGCCTGCGGTACTGCCGCTACCCGCAACGCTTCCGTGATTTTGACAACTGTGGCGTTAAGCGCCCCAGCGGCCCTTTCCATGCTGGTCATTCACGCCCCCTACGGTGATGACCCAGTGCTGCCGCTGGTAACAAGCGACGGCCTGGTGCTCGCCGCCACCCTCACCCTGCGGTTCTGCGCCCTCATGGCCTGCTTCATCGCGGCCATGGCAGTGCTGCGCATTGCTGATATCGCCAAGTGGCTGCAAGTTTCGCGCGCTGGCCACAAGGTCGCGTATATCGTTGGAGCCTCCCTACAAACCCTGCCCCAAGGTGCGCACGCATGGCGTTGCGTCCGCGAAGCCAACCAGCTCGCAGGCATCACCGTGACTTGGCGCAATACCATCTCGCGCGTCATTATTCCCGTTATCGCTCGCCTCCTTACCCAAGGAACCCAACGTGGCCAGGCCCTCGCCGCCGTCGGATTCGACCAGGAAGGGCAACGCAGCCTATTGCGCCCCGTTTCCGATTCCATGGCCTCCCGCGTCGTACGCTTCCTCATTCCGCTAGTAACCCTTGCGGTGGTGATTGCTACATGGATCTAGCCCGCATTAAGCCCACCCCTGGGGCCATTTATCAAGTACTCGTCGAGCCTGACACAGCCGTCGAAGACGTTGCCGTGGAACTAGCCGAGCACCTATCTACCGAAGCCATCATCGGTACGGATGCCTCAGCACAGATTAGCTTCCTGCGGGAAACCTGTATCGAAGAAGTAGTTTTAGGCGTCGAAAATGCCGGCGTTCCTGCCCCTGAAATGCAGCGGCGCGGGGAGCGAATGCTTCGCGCCGTGGGCCTGTCTGACTACCGCGAACACGATCCAACACAGCTATCCGGTGGCCAAACACGCAGGCTTGCGGCTGCCTGTGTCGCCATTCGCGATCCGGAAGTCATGATTGTGTGCGAGCCTGCAGCCGGGCTTGATGCTGACTCGCGCACGCAAGTGGTTCGCCTCTTGCAGGAATTGCCGGAAACCTGCGTCATTTCTATATCCAGTGCTTCCTGGCAAGAATTGGGTGGGCACATCATTGGAACAGACCCACTCGTAGCGGCCGTAGACTTACCGCGGGTTTCTGCAAGCCCCCGGACAGGGAGTATCGGTCCGCTAACAGCACGCAGGGGTGCAGCAAAGAAGAAATGGTGGCACTTTTCTCAGCCCCGTGGCACTTCCTTCAGCGTCGGACCGGTAGAAATCCCTATCGCGAAATCTGCGGTTACGTGGCTGCGAGGCGATAATGGCAGTGGCAAGACCACGCTCCTGCGCGCTGCTGCTGGGCTCGATGGCGCCGGAGCTGTCCCGAATCCACCCGCTCTTGCCTTGCAATCGCCGTTTGATCAGGCGGTATTTCCAACGGTGGAGGAATTCGTCCCCAACGACACCTTGCGCAACCTGCTGGGACTAAATCCGGCAGATCATCCTCTCGACCTATCATCGTCTCGCCTGCGGCTTGCGCAGATTGCCCACGTGATCGGGCAGCAGCGACCGGTGGTTCTGCTCGACGAACCAGACACCTTGCTTTCAGCTGCTGACCGCTGGCTCATGCACCAACTTATCCACCACGCACTGCAGTCCGGCAGCGCCCTCGCAGTTACCTGCCACGATCCTAAGTTTGTGGCTGAAATAGAAACCTATGCTGAAGTAACGGAAAAGACACTGCCGGCGCAGCATCTATAAGCACATACAAAATTGCTCCCGGCTGTTTCCAACATCAGTTAAGACGCTGCCGGGAGCAAAAGTAGTTGTATGGGGTTACTGTGGGCTCGCCTGAGCACCGCGGATGGATTGCTCTACTAAGTCAAGAACATTCTCCAGCTCCGCTGTATCGCCCAAGGCAAGTCGATTAATGAATCCGTCCATAAATACCTCAAGATAGATGGCTAAGGTATCGATTCCTACATCATCTCGTAGGCGACCCTTATCCGCATTAGATGCCAATCGTGCGCGAACGGCTTCATCACGAACCGATTGATTTTCTTTCCACCGAGCGGCGAACGAGGGGTCCGTGCGTAGCAGGGAGGTGATTTCCAAGCGAGTGGCCAGCCAATCGTGGCGCTCAGGATGTTGGAGCATTTCCCGCATGACTTCTACCAAGCCATTTTGAGCCACGACTTCGGCTTGACGAGCGGCATCTTCTTGCGCCAAGGCAAGAAATAGTGACTCTTTGTCACCGAAGTGGTGAAAAATTGCGCCACGTGACTTACCCGTCGCTTGCTCGAGTAGCCGAACAGTTGCTCCCTCGTACCCGTGCTCTGCAAAGCAGCGGCGGGCACCTACGAGAATGTCGTGCCGGCGGCGGCTAAGTTCAGATTCGCTCACGATGGGCATAGTAGGGAACTCTCCTTAATGGGGGATATCTAAAGATTGTTTAATCAGTAATTTTAAATAAGAAATAAAGTCGACGTGACGAAACGCGGGGCCGCATTGCCCTTCCTGAGAGAGGGCGGTGCAACCCCGCGTTGTCGACTGAACTTAGTCCTTTAACCCATCGGTTGGGCTAAAGGACTGCGCGAAGACGCTTAGTTCTTGACCATCTGACGCAGAACGTACTGCAAGATGCCGCCGTGGCGGAAGTAGTCAGCCTCACCCGGGGTGTCGATGCGGACGTCAGCATCGAACTCCACGGCCTCGCCGGATTCCTTGGTAGCGGTTACGTGGACGGTCTTCGGGATGGAGCCATCGTTGAAGGCGGAGATGCCCTCGATGTCGAAGGTCTCCGTACCATCCAGGCCCAAGGACTCGTGGGACTCGCCCTGCGGGAACTGCAGTGGGATAACGCCCATGCCAATCAGGTTGGAACGGTGGATACGCTCGAAGGACTCAGTGATAACAGCCTTCACACCAAGCAGGTTGGTGCCCTTAGCTGCCCAGTCGCGGGAAGAGCCAGTACCGTACTCCTTACCAGCAATGACAACGAGCGGAATGCCGGCTTCCTTATAGTTCTGGCAAGCATCGAAGATGAAGGCCTGCGGGCCGCCTTCCTGGGTGAAGTCACGGGTGTAGCCACCGGTGACGTCGACCAGCTGGTTGGCCAGGCGAATATTTGCGAAGGTACCGCGCATCATAACCTCGTGGTTACCGCGACGGGAGCCCAGGGAATTGTAGTCCTGGCGGGCAACGCCGTTTTCATCGAGGTACTGCGCAGCCGGAGTGCCCGGCTTAATAGCGGAAGCAGGGGAGATGTGGTCAGTGGTGACGGAATCGCCCAGCTTTGCCAGCACGCGTGCGCCCTTGATGTCTTCAACCGGGTTCGGCTCGGTAGGCATGCCGTCGAAGTAAGGAGCCTTGCGGATGTAGGTGGAATCCTCATCCCACTTGAAGGTCTCGCCCTCCGGCACGTCCAGGTTGCGCCAGGCATCGTCGCCCTTGAATACGTCGGCGTAGTCAGCCTCGTACATCTCGCGAGAGATAGCGGACTGGATGGTGTCCTCAATCTCCTGCGGGGATGGCCAAATGTCCTTCAGGAAGACATCGTTGCCTTCCTTATCCTGACCCAGCGGCTGTGCATCAAAGTCAAAGTCCATGGTGCCGGCGATGGCGTAGGCGATGACCATGATTGGAGAAGTCAAGTAGTTCATCTTGACATCCGGGGAGATACGACCCTCAAAGTTGCGGTTACCGGAAAGGACCGCGGTCGCAGCGAGGTCATTCTCGTTGATGGCTGCAGAAACCTCGTCCGGCAGTGGGCCGGAGTTACCAATACAGGTGGTGCAGCCGAAGCCGGAGAGGTAGAAGCCCATGGCTTCGAGGTCCTTCCACAGGTCTGCACGCTGGAAGTAGCCATCAACAACCTGGGAGCCAGGAGCACAGATGGTCTTAACCCATGGCTTGGACTGCAGACCCTTTTCTGCTGCCTTACGGGCGATAAGGCCTGCGCCCACCATGACGGATGGGTTAGAGGTGTTGGTACAGGAAGTAATGGAGGCAATGGCAACCATGCCGTGGTCCAAGGTGAACTCGCCACCGTTTTGGGACTCAACGGTAATCGGGTTGGAGTGGCGGCCCTTCGCGCCAGTAGCCGAGGACTCGCCGTGACCCTCACGAGCCTTGTTCAAGCCGCCGGTGACGTCCTCCATAGCTGGGGCGCCGCCTTCTGCGGACATGCGCTTTGCCTCGACAGAGGATTCGTCAACGCAAACCTCGTCGGTGGTGTAGTTAGCCAGATCCTTGCGGAACTGCTCCTTGGCCTCGGTCAGCAGGATGCGGTCCTGCGGGCGCTTCGGGCCGGCAATGGAAGGAACAACGGTGGACAGGTCCAGCTCGAGGTACTCGGAGTACTTTGCCTCTGGAGCGTCCTCCTCCAGCCACATTCCCTGTGCCTTGGCGTAGGCCTCGACGCGGTCGATCTGCTCCTGCGGGCGGCCGGTGAGCTCGAGGTACTTGGTGGTCTCCTCGTCAATCGGGAAGATCGCAGCGGTGGAACCGAACTCAGGGGACATGTTGCCGATGGTGGCGCGGTTTGCCAGCGGGACAGACTTAACACCGTTGCCATAGAACTCAACGAACTTCTGAACAACGCCGTGCTCGCGCAGCATCTCGGTGATGGTAAGAACGACGTCGGTTGCAGTAACGCCGGTGGGAATCTCACCGGTCAGCTTGAAGCCTACGACCTTCGGGATGAGCATGGATACCGGCTGGCCGAGCATGGCAGCCTCTGCTTCGATGCCGCCGACGCCCCAGCCCAGAATGCCCAGGCCGTTTTCCATGGTGGTGTGGGAGTCGGTGCCGATACAGGTATCCGGGTAAGCAAGGCCCTCGTTGTCGAATACAACGCGAGACAGGTACTCGATATTTACCTGGTGGACAATGCCGGTTCCCGGAGGAACTACGCGGAAATTGGAGAAGTTCTCAGCACCCCAGCGCAGGAACTGGTAGCGCTCTTCGTTGCGCTGGTACTCGATTTCAACGTTCTTTTCCAGCGCATCGGTAGAGCCGAAAGCCTCAACGATGACGGAGTGGTCAATGACCATTTCGGCCGGGTTGAGAGGGTTAACCTGATCTGGGGTACCACCCAGTGCGGAGACGGCCTCACGCATGGTGGCGAGGTCAACAACGCAAGGAACACCGGTAAAGTCCTGCATGAGGACGCGCGCTGGGGTGAACTGGATTTCGGTGTCCGGCTCTGCCTCCGGATCCCAGTTTGCCAAGGCGTTAATGTGATCCTTGGTTACGTTCTTGCCGTCCTCGTTACGCAGCAGGTTTTCTGCCAGCACCTTGAGGGAGTAAGGCAACTTCTCCAAGCCGGAGACGGTGTTGATGTCAAAGTAGTCATAAGACTTGCCGTTGACGTCAAGGGTCTTCTTGGCCTCGAAGGAGTTCAAGCTTTCAGTCACAGGGAGCTCCATTCCTTGTTAATAAACAGTGTGTTCTGTTTGGTACTCGCCGCCTTTCGTCACAGCGGGGCAGTGCTCAGCGTCAACGGTCACGAGTGTGACTCGACGCGACCATGGGGCCTGCTGTGTTGAAGGCGACAAAGAACGCGATGGTTCACCTAGATATTGTAGAGGCTAAAACCTTCGGTCGCTGCCATTGTAACAGTACAAGCGTTCTGTTTTCACCTTTTTGAGAAATTCGGCGAGTTGAGGGGATGGACGTCTGTGGCCCGCCCGTATCTTGGGGGAGAAGAAGTTTAGGAGCCCTATATATAAGGAAGAGATACACATGGTTCCCGCGGGCGTAGATGTAGCTGATTTGGCAGGCCAGCTGGAAGAGGACGGCGTGGCCTACACGTCCCCAACGCTCAGCCAAGATGCACAGCTCAACGCGGAGGTAGCTCAAGGCTTGCGAGACGGTGACGGAGTGGCCGTGGTTGATGTGGTGGCTGATCGTACACCTGATGTCCGTGACATTGCCCAAGAGCTCCAGGATGCGACAGGTTTAAACACCGTCATCGTACAAACCCCTCGCCATGTTTCTTCCGTTAGTGACACTTATAGCCGCGCTGACATTGAGTCGGTACAGGCGCAGATCGCGCCTGGGGCTAACCAAGTAGACCTTCTGTCTGAGTACTACAGGGGGCTAGACCAAATCAGCTTCCCGGTCGGCGCAGTGGTGGGGGCAGTTGCCGTAATCGCCGTGATTGTATTGGTTGGCTCTTTCCTAGCGGCCGGCCGTCGCAAGCCCTAATAGTTGAAGAGGATCTACGGAAGCTGAGGGTGCGAGCCGGCCAGTAATGAAAGCCGGGCGAGAAGCGTGGAACATGGCCTTCCAGAATTCGACAAATAGTACCTGAAAATTAAGTTTGTTCGAGAAAGTATCGCGTTAGAGGGTGAAACTTTTGCGAGCCTTTGATGCGCGGAAAATTCGGGCAACTGTCCCGAAGGCGTGTACTGAAGAACTCCGGGCGAATGTGGATGACGCAGTTTCGTTCACTCACGGGGTGCCGGGAGAGTCGGTTGCGGATTGGGGAGGCAGAAGTTCGGCCTGGACTTAGCGTGAGCCGGATGCCTAATTGGGGATCGTGGATGGGGCGGGGGAGTGGTCAAAGTAAACCCTTAGGGGTTGACATCCGGTGGGGGAGTGGTTCAGTTGTCCTGGTCGTGGTCAGACTCGGGGTTGGTAGAGCGTATGGGACTCCGGTTTGATAGTGATTAAAGTCACAATAACGGGACGGTAACAAAATCATTGCAGGTTAGGTGCACATGTTGAGTCATGTGAATTAACTTGACTCACGTGAATTGCGGGAAAATTGTGCGAAACGGGCGTGTCGTGACGTAAGGTTCGGGTGTCGACTCAGGAGACATTTCTTGCTTCCTGGGTTCATGGGCTTAGCCTTGACTGTCACGAGAGAACTCGCACGGGTATGTGGGGAAGCACGCCTCGAGCGAAAGTTAGAACGTCGAGTGGCCGTTCTTGGAAGTCAATGAACCGGGACCTTTCGATAGCGATTGGGAACGCAGGCAAAGAACTTGAGCGATTACAATGTTCGAAAAATTACACATCAACCCACCTTCCGTTTATGAGGTGAGACGGGTTCATTAGAACTCCACCGTGTGGAAATTTTGGTGCGAACCTTTATATGGCTAAGGCTGAAAGCCTGTTGTTGCAGAAGGTGCGTACGGAGAGGTCCATAGGGATAGGGTCTGGGAACGCCGAATCACTCCACAAGGGTCAGCTTCGTGCGGCCTGTTCATGGTTTGTGGCTGCTTGCCCTCGACGGCTCGGTAGTACTAAAAGGCTAGACCTTTTGGGTTCCGGTCGGCGCCGCGGCGAGGTCTGCCAGAACCCGTAGAGCAGTTCTCACGGTGCTCAGTGCAACGAAGACGTGATCGGGGCATACGGAATCGCGGGTTGTTAGACGCATCCTGGAGCGTATGTCGCGCACAGCGAAGAATAGAAGTGGATTTCGCAGTCGTGGGAATTTGTTTGAACAGAGAATAGTTGTAGACCATTTGTGGCCGACTTGTCGGACTCACGCAAGTAGACTTTTAGGCTCTCTTGTCGGAGCACTAGTTGGCTGGATATCGCTGTTGTGGGGAAACAGTAGCGGTTAGAGTCATCCAGTATCGGCGCAGCAATCGTCCTCAACTCTCTCTAGTTCCAACATGAAAGCCCTAAGTCTGCTGAGCGTCCACAGAATGTGCACACCCGGAGTGAAGTCTCAGCCAATGTAGGCAGTCCAATACCAGTTACCGCTCTAGTGTCTGCGGGCGCTAGGGGATAGTTTCGCGTAGCTATAGATATCTAGTCGAAGCGATTTCCTAGGCCACCCAATAAGGCATGCGATAACGCCTGTGTTTGTGCGAAATATGCAGGCGGGGAGCCCGGGCATACCTATGTCCGGAGGTCTTCGTGGACTCTCACAAAAGGAGCAGGGTGGGCCCAAACTAGGAGTATTTCAGTGGCCACCATTCGCCTTCCGCGCATTCGACATGTTCGCGCTTTCATTGCTGCAGTAGCAGGTACCGCAGCCATTTCAACACTTTCCACCGTAGCCCCAGCAGGCGCCGATGAAGTATCGACGCCAAATCCGGGTTCGGTCCAGGACCAAGAGTCAGACCACGTAGCAATTGACCGTGCGGTTGCCAATGCAGATTCGCTGCAGGCCGCTGTGGAGGAGTCCCGGGCAGAGCTAGGTCGCGCGGAAGCAGATGTTTCCGGAGCGGAAGACCGTATTGCTCAGATCCGAACCCAATTGGAACAAGTGAACGGCGAGCCGGGCACTAATGAAGAGTACGTTGCCAGCTTGGAAGATGAGCTGCGCCAGGCCGGTGAGGAAAAGCGAGAAGCCGAGAATCGGGTTGCGCAGGAGCGTCGGGAGCTGGCCCAGAATGAAGCGCGACTAAACGCTACCCAAAGGTTTGCGGAGGCCACTTTTGCCCGCCAGCAGCAGGCTGCGCCCCAAGAGGAGGCAGCAAGCGGGATGCAGCTCTCGCAGCAGGATTCTCTTCCAACCTCGCCAAATCAAGTTGATAATCTTGATTCTGCAGCTCCGGCTAACGCCTTTACGGTCAATTCTGAAGACTTGACTTCCGAGGACAAGTCTCAGGGCTTTACGGATGAGGTAGTAGATCGGGGATCGCTTGAGGCTCCTGGCAGTGCGGACGTTGCCGATAATCCGGAGGCTCCATCCGTTGCTGAGCAGGATAAGACTACTCCAGAAGCGGACTTTGGAAACGCCCTCAACAAGGGTGCTACTCCGACGTTCCAGAACGTCGATTTCGGCACTGGGTCCTCTGTTAACGATGCGCTCGGACTTGCGAATGATATCGCTGCAGCCGTTGATGAGGACGATGTGCGCACCCTCATGCAGGGCTCTTCTGACTTGCTTGGTTTGGGCAGTCCGAACACTGCACCTGCCGCCAATGTTGATGCTCCCGAATTGGATGAGGTAACTGAGTCCGAGGAAACCACCACTGGTGCAGACGCGGGCCGAGACGCTCAGATCGAGGCCGTGATTTCTCGCGCTGAGTCTCAGGTCGGCGTCCCTTATGTGTGGGGTGGCGGCGATAATAATGGTCCAACCGGCGGTCTTCGAGACGGTGGCGTGGCTGATTCCTTCGGCGACTTCGGCCAGTCTGGCTTCGACTGCTCGGGACTAGTTAAGTATGCCTACGCGGCAGCCGGCCTGGACCTTCCTCACTACACTGGTGCGCAGTACCAGCAGGGCAAGAAGATTCCTCGCGAGAACGCACAGCGTGGTGACCTTATCTTCTACGGAGCTGGTGGAAGCCAGCACGTAGCTATCTACCTAGGCGACGGCCAAATGATTGAAGCGCCACAGTCTGGTCAGACTGTTTCAGTAGTCCCAGTACGCTGGGGTGGCGCTACTCCGGATGTCGTGCGCCTTCTCTAATCTCCAACTTTTGGTTGGTATGGTTTAGGGCATGACTGACGCACAACAGAATGCCCAAAACTTCGACGCCCTCCTCGTTCTTTCTTTCGGTGGCCCGGAAGGAAACGAGGAGGTCGTTCCTTTTTTGGAGAACGTTACCCAAGGTCGAGGTATCCCTCGCGAGCGGCTAGAAGTGGTGGGCGAGCATTATTACCACTTCGGAGGGGTAAGTCCGCTCAATGCACTTAACCGAGAAATCATCGATCATGTCGAAGGGGAGCTGAAAAAACGCGGACATAATCTACCTGTCTACTTTGGCAATCGAAATTGGCATCCCTTTGCCGGCGAGACTGCGGAGAAGATGTCTCAGGACGGGGTGCGCAAGGTAGCCGTCTTCGCTACCTCTGCATGGGGTGGGTACTCCGCATGCCGGCAATATGATGAGGATATTCAGCAGATGCGCGAGCATCTGGCGGAGCAGGGTTTGCCGGACATTGAATTTACTAAGATTCGCCAATTCTTCGATCATCCGAAGTTCGTGGTCGAAATGGCAGCCGCCGTCACAGAGGTCTGGGGACAGGTTCCGGAAGAAAAGAAGGAATCCACTCGCATGCTGTTTACCGCCCATTCGGTTCCCGTCGCGCACGATAACGTGGGCGGTGTGGAAGGCGATAAAAACCTTTACTCCCGCCAGGTAGCAGAGGCGTCGCGGTTGGTGGCGTCGCAGGCAGGTATTTCTGACTACGACCTCGTATGGCAGTCACGTTCGGGCAACCCACGCACTCCGTGGCTCGAGCCAGACATTGTTGATCACACCACAGATATTCACCATAACGAAGGTATCGACACGGTAGTGGTGTGTCCGATTGGCTTCATCTCTGATCATATGGAGGTTATCTGGGATCTCGATTCCGAGCTGCAGAAGGCGGCAGACGAGATGGGTGTCAAGGTCCTGCGCACCCGGACAGCGGGTCCGACTCCACGGTTTGCGGAGATGGTCGTTGATCTCATCGATGAACTAGAGCAGGGCCGCGAGTGGGAGACCACCGGCAGTGTCACGGTGCAAGGGTGCACGGTCAATGGTGCGCCGTGCGCAGCGGGGTGCTGCGATATCTGGTCCCATTAACGGGCAAATTCTCCAAGCGCATAAGACACGCCCGTCATGCGGGCCTGGCGGATGTGGCGCCACAAGCGAAGCAATTGTGGATCAAGGCTGTGGTCATTGATGCGGTCAGTGACGGTTTCGATGATCGCGGCTACTCGGTCGACTCGGGCAAAGAGCTTGGCTGCCCGGGCTGGCGTTGAGCGGGGAAGGCCGGGCGTGTCATAGAAGTCGCTCAGGGTTCCCACGGTGAGGCGGGGGTTGGGCAAAGCCTCGGTGCTATACCCGGTTGCGGCGATGAGATCGGCGGACTCATTGGTTGCTTGAGAGAGGAGTGCGTCGGCTTCACCGGGGCTTAGCCAGGCGGGCGCGGGGAGCTGCTGCTTTTCGACGACCACTTGCCACGCTGTATGGCTGTGGTGAATGTGGGCGATGAGGACTAAGTTACGCAAGGGATCATTGGTACGAACTATGATTGCCCCGGCAGAACTTTGTGCGGCCGCGCGATAAGACTCCGATCCTGCCGGCAATGCAGGCGGCTCGCCTGGCCCGGACAGTGCGAGGCGCACAATAGGCTCTGCACGTACACCGCGATGAGCCGTAAGCTCGGAGGTCTCCGCGCGCAGCATGGCTAGCAGATCGACGAAGGGGGATTCGTCCCAGCATTCTGGACGTCCGCCAAGCTCAGTAAGCGCGTCCAGCAAGTCATCGGTGGTTTCATGTCCCCATAGCCACGAGCCAAGCCAGACGGCGGTGTTTTGTAAAGGTGACCATACTTCGGCGCGCATATCCATGGCGAGCCAGTCTAGTAGATAGACTAACGGGCCATGAGTTTTAATCCTTATGGCGGAGATATTTTTGCTGGCCACTCGCGGTCGAAGCCGCGCCAGTACCCGGAAGTACCAGCCGAGCCCGGAATGGTAGTGGAAGTGCGCGGCGATGACTTTGTGGGGGCTGTTATGGGCGTGGACAAAACCGTTTTCGGTGAGGTGGTACGCCTTGAGGATCGCCACGGCGTAGAACGGGTCTTTAACCTGGTCAAAGGCGGGTTCCTAGTGGAAGGCAAGCCAGTAACGCTTACCCGGTACGTCGAAAAGCAGGCTCCCCGCAAGTCCAACTCCGGCTCCCGCCGCGTAGAAAACGTGGAGGCTAAGGTTGCCGCGCCATCGCGAATTTGGGTAGAAGGCGTGCATGATGCCGCCATTGTGGAAAAAGTGTGGGGTCACGACCTGCGTGTGGAAGGCGTGGTAGTCGAATACCTCGAGGGCTTGGACAACTTGGAGGCGCGCCTCGCAGAGTTTCAGCCAGGGCCGGGCCGCAGGGTCGGCGTACTGGCCGATCACTTGGTTCAAGGCTCCAAGGAAACCCGCTTAACGGAAACCGTGGGAGAGCATGTCCTGGTAACTGGACACCCCTTCATCGATATCTGGGCGGCGGTAAAGCCGCAGCGCGTTGGCCTGAGTGAATGGCCAGATGTTCCCTACGGCGAGGATTGGAAGACCGGTATTTGCCGCCGCGTAGGGTGGAGCGACCCGAAGGATGGGTGGCGTCATGTCTATAACGCCGTACATTCCTTCCGCGACCTAGACTCCAGCTTGATCGGCGCCGTGGAGCGCCTCGTGGACTTCGTTACTACACCTGAGTTGAGCAAGTCCGACTTGCTCTAGGGGCGGGCGAGGTTGGCGCGTTCAATTAGGTTGACGGCCAACTGCCATCCCGCCATCTCCGCGCTCCAGCCGGCTGCCTGGAGGCGTTGTGACATGGCTTGCTTGGAAATTCCCAGCTCTTCGGCGGCCTCATTCTGGTTGAGCCCTGCGCGGACAAGCGAGGTTGCTTCGCGGCCTTCGATGGTGCGCTTGTGGAGAACGTACCCAAGTAGGGCAAAGGTGGCCGCGATATCGCTCGCCTCCGAAGCGCGGCCGCGTTTATTGAGTTTGGCGTAGACCTGCCCCATGCGGGCGGACTTCCGCAATGCGGCGGTTGCTACCTGGCGCGCGCCTTCCTCATCTTCTTGGTTTCCGGGACTAATGCCGATGCCGATGGCCCAGTCGCCGTCGGCAAGCAAAGCCATGACCACGTCGCACACGGCAGTTGCTGAATCTACTACGGCGCAAATATCTTCCACGCCGAGCACGTGGAACTCGCCCACACCATTGAGGGTGGATAGCGCCGTTGCAGAGCGTTGGACCAACTCTGCGCGACGCACGGAGCGGCCCCGGTAGCGAGCGTGGACAGCAAGCACAGAAAATCCTCCTTAAGGAACCAATTGCGAAATAGTCTACCGCTCGTACTTGACTTATGGGCGAGTGGGTAGACGTGAATCCATATACAGCCCGCCCATACCGATGGTGGCAAAAGCCACCATGGCGATAATGATGCCGGGCGAGGAGTGGCCTGTGAGGGCATCGCCGAAGAAGACGCCGAGGGCAGTAGTCGGGATGGAACCGAGGAGAGTGGCCACGGTGAAATGGCTAAGCTTCACGGGTGTTAGTGCGGCAACATAATTCAAGAGACTGAAGGGGACGCCGGCCACCATTCGCAGCGAAGCGATGGCCAGCCAGCCGCGCCGCTCTAAGTGGGCATTGATTTTAAACACTGCGGGGTGGGTTAGGTGCGGGCGGATCCAGTCTCCAAGGAGCGTGCGGACGATGAGGAGCGACAGGGCCGCTGACACCGTCAAGGCGCACAAGGAGAGGGCGAGGCCCTTCCATGGGCCAAAAAGTATTCCTGCGGCTACCGTCCAGAAGGTCCGTGGAAAGGGAAGCTGCGTAAATATGACATAACCTAGGGTGAAAAGGAGGGGAAACCACGCGCCATAGCGGGTGGAGGCGTCGCGAAGCTGGGACACGTCCGGCAGATCGAAGAAATAAAGGAGGGTGGCGCCGGCGACGATGGCGGCGAGGACGGTGATCCAACGCGGCATCGACCACTGGAGAATTGACCGCCAAGCGGATCGGGCGAGCGACATGAGGAAATGGCCGAAGCTGCGCGCCCAACTCAAAACTGTGGTCATGGGGGAGATCGTAGTCCTTGTGGGGGTACTGAATAGAAAAATCCGGCGGCTACCTCAGTGGTAACCGCCGGTCCGTGGTGCCCGAGGGGGGACTTGAACCCCCACGTCCGTTAATAGGACACTAGCACCTCAAGCTAGCGCGTCTGCCATTCCGCCACCCGGGCAGGGTGTTTATCAGCCTCTCGGCTGGGCACTCCGATACTGTATCCTGCTCGAGGCTTGCTTTACAAATCGCCTGCGTGTGGCGTGAAAAAGCTACCGTTGGCGGCGTGTGGAAATACATGGTTGTAAGTCTGGTTGGGGGCTTTCCGCGTGTGCGGCAAGTAATATGCAGGGCGCGGCGGGTACACCACATCGACAGCGGCTTGTGAGGTGGGGTACAAATGGGTCTATGACTTCTTACGCAGATGATTCCCGCTTTCCTGGTCCAGATCCTTACGCACCGCTGCGCGATGTCCCTTCCTTCGTTCTCTCGTCCACCGATGTGGTGGAAGGAGACGAGCTGCAGGAAAAGGTCCGCGCCCCAGAGAGCGTATCGCCTCAGCTTGCGTGGTCCGGACTGCCGGAAGGCACTAAGTCCCTGGCCGTGACCTGTTTCGACCCAGATGCGCCAACGGCTTCTGGTTTCTGGCACTGGGCAGCGTTCAATATCCCCGTCGAGGTAAGCGAGCTGCCTACCAATGCCGGTGCCGCCGAGGACTTGGGTATCGATGGCGTCATCAGCTTGCGCAACGACTCGGGCGAGCGCACCTACTTCGGCGCTAACCCGCCTGCCGGACACGCCCCGCACCGCTACCTCTATGCCGTCCATGCAGTCGACGTAGAAAAGCTCGACATCGACCCAGATGCTTCGCCGACCGTGCTTGGGTTCAACCTGCATTTCCACGCTCTTGGCCGCGCCATTTTGTGGGGCTGGTACGAGGCAAAGTAATGGCGAGTAGCTCTACTTCATCGCAGCCTAGTCCGCCGACGGCGCTGCGGGTGGGCGGCGCCTTCATGGTGGTCGCATTCGTGCTGGTGCTCTTTGCGTTAATCTCCGTTTTCACGGATGGGTGGGGCGCCGATTTCGAATGGACGTATTCCAAAGTGGCGATTATTGTCGCCGCGGTCATCGTCGGGGCCTTTAGCACCATGAGCAAAAGTCAGGCGGGAAGCCGCGCGCAAGTTGCAGCATTGGTGATCGCCATTGTGATCATTGCAGCAAGCCGCTTTGTGCCCGGCGATATCCTATTCACTCAACCACAGTTTTGGGTCGTGTTCTACGCCGGCTTCGCGGTGTTGTGCGCACTGGTTCTCAAGCGCAGCGCTATGGCGCAGACCTAGTCAGCACCGCAAAGACAAAGGGTCCGCCTACTTCCTCTGCGTGCAGCAGGAGAAGTAGGCGGACCTTGTGTTGTGCAACCTTGGTCTGGACTAATCCAAGGGCTTCCAGGGGAGGCCGGACCCTACGGCCTGGGAAATATTGCTCAAACCGTGGGCACGGATTTGAGCGGCAATGCCGCGGTGGATATCGCGGATCCAGTCCGGACCGCCGTAGATGAGACCTGTGTAGCCTTGCAGCAGGGAAGCACCGGAAGTGATGCGCTCCCATGCCTGTTCTGGCGTGGAGATGCCGCCCACGGAGATGAGGGTGAGCTGGCCGCCGACTCGCTCATTAAGGCGGCGCAGTACCTCTAGGGAGCGCTCAGCTACCGGAGGTCCAGATACGCCACCGGCACCCATCTCCTTTACCTCGGCGGCTGAGGTCTTGAGCCCCTCGCGGGAAATGGTGGTATTTGTCGCTACGATTCCGTCGAGGCCTAGTTCGAGGGCTAGGTCTGCCACGGCGTCAACGTCGGCATCGGAAAGATCTGGGGCAATTTTCACCAGCACCGGAACCGCGGTGCATTCTTGCACGGCGGAGAGAATAGGGCGCAGTGATTCCACTGCTTGCAGGTCGCGCAGGCCCGGGGTGTTCGGCGAGGAAACGTTGACCACCAAGAACTCTGCCAAATCGCCCAACACCGACGCGGAGCGGCGGTAGTCTTCCACTGCATGCTCGGCAGGGGTGACTTTGGTTTTGCCAATATTGATGCCAATGACATCGCTGTAGCGACGCTTGCGCAGGTTTTCCGCGGCGGCTGCCGCACCTTTATTGTTAAAGCCCATCCGGTTCAAGATGGCCTTATCGGCCTTCAGGCGGAAGAGCCGCGGAGCAGGATTGCCGGGCTGTGCTTGGGCGGTGACGGTGCCCAACTCTGCAAAGCCAAAGCCAATGGGAGCCCACGTATCAGCGGCCGCGGCGTTTTTATCAAACCCGGCGGCAAGTCCCAACGGGCGGGGGAATTCTACTCCGAAGACCTCTTGGCGCAGCACTGGATCGTTGACCGGCAGGATCTTTGCCAGGGCCCGGTTGGCTGGCCCGGCGGCTTGGAGTCCGCTGAGCGCAGTGTTGATAATCTCGTGGATGCGCTCCGGGCTCAGTGTGAACATGCCCCGCAAGGCAAGCTGGTAAGCCTGCGCGCGCAATTGGTCAATAGTGCTGGTCATGGTGTTAAGACTCCTTTTTCAGGTGCGGGGTGTCCACGAACTGCAGCCCGTGGCCGGTGGCGGAGGCGGCGACAAAGGTGCCGTCGCCAAGCAGGGCAATATTCTGCGCATCCGGCACGGTCGAGAGATCTGCGCGCAGCTCTGGTACGCCTTTGCCAATTTTATAGGCATAAGCCTTATTGGTATCGGTGGCGCTCACCCACGCTAGATTGCGCTTATTGTCCCAGGCTACGCCCCATGGGGCGCCCTCTACGTTGCCGTATTGATGCAGGCGGACGACGTCATCAGAGGTGTAGATGGCCAAGCGGCCGCCCTCGGTATCGGAGGCGAGGACCACGCCGTTATCGCCCACCGCGATGCTGCCGACTCCCTGGCCAACGCGCAGTCGGCCGCCCGCGCGATCATTCGTCCAGTCCACGTTTTGGATGGTGGAATCCTCTCGGTGGATGCGTACCACTCCGTCATCGCCTGAGGAATTGGGCACGGCCAATAGCTGGTCCGAGCCGGCTTCCACCTCGATATCACCGTCGCGCTTTCCGTCCTTATAGATGCCTACCGTGGTGGAATCGGCCGAGGTGGCAAAGATCTCGCCGCTGGATAGCTGGGTGGCGGCGGTAACGGGGGAGTCCTCCTCCATGTGGACCTCCTGGGGAGAATCCGGGGATGCAGGATCGATGAGGAGAACCTTATCCGGGCAGGCGAGGACGAAGCCCGACTCCGAAGAGCTAAGGTCACCACACTCTGCAGAAATGTTTAGCGAGGTAGCCTTCTCCCCTTCAAAATCCTTCTGGCTTCCGATGAGAAGCTCGTCCTTGGTGCGCACTGCCAGCGAGTCATCAAAGGCGGCAAGGTCAGTGATGTCTGCCTTAAGGTCGACCACGGTGCCTTCCGGATCCGCCTTAACCGGGGAGGCCGCTGGGGTGGCATTGCCCTTGACCGCGGTCTCTGGATCGGCGCCCACGCCCACGTCGGGCTGGCAGGCGGCCAACGCGGTGGCGCTCAGCGCCAGCAAACTGGAAAGGATAAGTGCGGAGCCAGGTTGAGATTTCACGGCTACTAATCCTAACAGCGCGCGTTGTAAAAACTCGAAGCCCAGCGCGGCTGTAGTGTGAAGCGGGTGATTTCTAATACCGCAACTGACGCTGTTTCTTGGGCGCAGGTCATTGTTTTGTCCATCGTGCAGGGGCTTACCGAGTTTCTTCCGGTAAGTTCCTCCGGTCACCTGCGCATTGTTTCCGAGCTTTTTTGGGGCAACGACGCCGGCGCGTCCTTCACCGCAGTTATCCAGCTGGGAACGGAGTTGGCTGTGCTGGTCTATTTCGCCCCAATGATTTGGCAGATTCTCTCCGGCTGGTTCCGCGGCTGGGCCGATAAGGCCTCTCGTGGCCAGGACTGGCGCATGGGGTGGATGGTCATCGTGGGTTCCATTCCCATCGGCATCATCGGCTACGCATTCGAGGATGCGATTCGCGGCGCCCTGCGCAACCTGTGGATTACCGCCGCAATGCTCATCCTTTTTTCCTTCGTCTTCATCGCCGCAGAAAAACTGGGTAAGAAGGAACGCAGTTTTGACCAGTTGACCATGAAAGACGCCATTATTATGGGCCTGTGCCAATGCTTGGCGCTCATCCCGGGTGTCTCCCGCTCCGGCGGCACCATTTCCGGTGGTCTATTCCTGGGACTGGACCGCGAGGTGGCTACTCGCTTTAGCTTCTTGCTCGCCATTCCAGCCGTGCTGGCTTCGGGGCTTTTCTCGCTTCCCGACGCCTTTTCTCCCGAATCCGGCCAGTCCGCCTCCGGTCTGCAGCTTCTCGTTGGCACCGGCATCGCCTTTCTACTGGGCTACGCCTCCATTGCGTGGCTGCTGAAGTTTGTGGGCAACCACTCCTTCTCTTGGTTTGCCGCTTACCGCATCCCGGTCGGCGTGCTCGTCATGATCCTCTTGGCATTGGGAGTCCTGCAGCCGCTCTAAGGCACGCCGCGTTAGTATGGTGGCTATGCATTCTTGGCCAACACCTTCCTTCCGTCCTGTGCCGGGTGATGCGGCACAGCTGCGCTTGTACGATTCTGCGAACCAAACCATCGCTCCCGTAGAGGTCGCAGGGGATACCGCCACCATGTACGTGTGTGGCATCACGCCCTATGACTCCACCCACTTGGGCCATGCCGCCACCTACCTGACCTTTGACCTTATCTACCGTGCGTTCCTGGATGCCGGGAAGAAGGTTCACTACGTCCAAAACATCACCGACGTCGATGATCCGCTATTCGAACGTGCCGAACGCGACGGTGTAGATTGGCGTGAGCTCGGCACTTCTCAAATTGATCTCTTCCGTTCCGATATGGAGCTGCTCTCCGTTTTCCCTCCGCAGGACTATATCGGCGCCATGGAAGCCGTCGATGAAATCGTGGAGATGGTGCAGAAGCTTCTCGACGCCGGAGCGGCCTACGTCGTAGACGACCCCGAGCACCCAGATATCTACGCCTCCATCGAAGCCACCGAGCACTTTGGTTATGAGTCCAATTACTCTGCCGAAGAGATGCGCACCTTCTTTGCCGAGCGCGGCGGCGACCCCGACCGCCCAGGGAAGAAGAATCCGCTCGACGCACTCATCTGGCGTGCCCACCGCGAGGGCGAGCCGGCATGGGATTCGCCCTTTGGGCCTGGCCGCCCAGGCTGGCATATTGAATGTTCCGCCATCGCCACCAACCGCTTGGGATCAACCTTTGATATCCAGGGTGGCGGCAGCGACCTGAAGTTCCCACACCATGAATTTTCCGCTGCCCACGCCGAGGCCGCCCTCAACGTTGATCGCATGGCACAGTTCTACGTGCATACCGGCATGATTGGCCTCGACGGGGTCAAGATGTCTAAGTCCTTGGGCAACCTCGTCTTCGTTCATAAGCTCGTCGGAGCGGGTGAGGATCCCTCCGCTATCCGCTTGGGCGTCTTCGCAGGCCATTACCGCAACGAGCGCGACTGGTCCGACGAGGTGCTCGACGGCGCTAAGCGCCGCCTCGCCGCATGGCGGGAGGCCCTTGAGCAACCGGGAAGCATGGCAGGGGCCGAAGAGGTCGTCGCCAAGCTGCGTGCCGCAATTGCGAACGACCTGGATACCCCGGCAGCGCTCGCTGCCGTGGATGAGTGGGCAGAGGCCGACCGTGGCACGGACGAGGACGGCGCGGCCGATTTGGTTCGCACCGCACTAAATTCGCTCCTCGGCGTGCGGGCTTAGGCAAGATAGGGCAGTATCTACAGCATGAGCATTCGCGCCGATTTCCAGCCCACCGTAGATGAGTTCATTAGTGACCTGAAGTCCTTCGCCACCGGCGATTACCTCAAGGAAGAGGAAAAGGAGTTTTGGGAGGCACCGTTTGACGCCAACGTCCTCCCAGAGCTGCGCGGCCACCTTGAGCAGATGCTCGATGGGCTGGATGCACTTCCGGACGATCCAGACGGACCACATTTGGTCACCGTCTTGTCCAAGACCGTTCGTAAGTTGGCAGATTTTAACCGCGCTCAGCACGATGCCGTTCTCGAGCCAGAGGAAAAGGAAGAGCTCTCTGAGCTTATCTATAACGCCAGCGCGGCCACCGGAGCAGACGACGAAGCCCTGTCGCAGATTCCGGAACTGGACTTTTAGTTCTGCCCCTTCCGCCTTAGCAAGTGCCAGCTGGTGTCAACTGCGCAGCTGGCACTTGCCGCCGTGTGCCCACAGCGTGAACGGCGAAAATATTTCCTTCCCGACAGAGAAAGCTAGCTTTATTCTCGTGCCGCACTCCACCGCCGCTTCCAGCCTGACTAAGCCCGCCGCCATCTTCTGGGATATGGATGGCACCCTCACCAATTCGGAGCCCCTCTGGGCGGAGGCAACATTTTATCTTTCAGAACTGCTGGGCAAACGGCTCACTCCCACCCAACGCCTAGCTACTGTGGGCGCGACCTTTGATACCACCCTGGCAATCTGTGCGGATAATGCGGAGGTGACGCTGCAACCCGGTGACAGCGAGCGTTACCGCGCCCGAATGTTCGACTACGTCAAAGGCCTTTTTGCTCGTCAGCTGGAGATCTTCCCGGGAATCCCTACACTGCTTGAGGAACTGAAAGCCGATGGGGTGCCCATGATGGTCACGACGAATACCGAGCGCAATGTCGCTGACGCTGCCATCACTGCGTTGGGGCGGGACTATTTCGTCGATACTATCTGCGGGGATGAGGTTCCCGCCGGCAAACCAGCGCCGGATATGTACCGCGAGGCCGCCCGACGCATCGGAGCAGATCCCGCGGATTGCTTAGTTTTCGAAGATTCCGCAACCGGCATGCGCGCCGCAGTCGATGCCGGCTGTGCGGTGATCGGACTGCCAGAAGATAACCAGGTTGAGATACCGCCAGAGGTCACCGAAATTTCTCGCCTCCGCGATTCGCGGCATCTCGCTGGGGCTAAGGCCACCGACGTATATGAGTGGTTCGCTAAGATTTCGGCGGGGCAGTAGAAATTTAGAGTTCCCCCTACATTCTTTAACTACCTGTGGAACAATAGGTAGGCGTGAAGAACTTTGAGACTCTTTTTGCCGAATTAGCCGAGAAGGCCGACCAGCGTCCAGCTGGTTCTGGCACCGTTGCCGCGCTAGATAAAGGCGAGCATTTCATCGGTAAAAAGATCATCGAAGAAGCCGGGGAAGTATGGATCGCCGCCGAATATCAGTCCGACGATGAGCTGGCAGAAGAAATGTCCCAGCTGCTTTATTGGACCCAGGTCATGATGCTCAAACGCGGGCTTACCCCTGAAGGCCTTTATAAGTACTTCTAGGTAACCCCCACAGGATGGAAGGATCCGCATGATCAAGATAGCTGTACCCAATAAGGGCTCGTTGTCAGAAGCTGCCGTGGAGATCCTTACAGAGGCCGGTTACAAGGGTCGCGGACATTCCAAGACGCTCAACGTAGTGGATTCCGATAACGGGGTCGAGTTCTTTTTCCTGCGGCCGAAAGATATCGCCATCTATGTCGCCCGCGGGGTCTTAGACCTAGGCATTACGGGCCGAGACTTGGCACTTGACTCTAAAGCGAGCTTTGATGAAGTGCTGCCTTTAGGCTTCGGTGGCTCCACGTTCCGGTACGCAGCCCCGCAGGGGGAGGAGTGGGATATCTCTCAACTGGCCGGGCGGCGGATCGCGACGTCGTACCCCAATCTTGTCCGCGCAAACCTCGCCACACATGGGATTGAGGCCGATGTTATTCGATTGGACGGCGCCGTAGAGATCTCCATCCGGCTAGGGGTTGCCGATGTTATGGCTGATGTCGTGTCAACTGGTACTACTTTGCGCCAGCAAGGGTTAGCACCATTCGGGGAGCCGATCATTGAATCCGAGGCGGTAGTCATTAAGCGCACGGGGGTAGAGGTCACTGAGGAAGAGCAGGTAGTGCTCGACCGCATTCAGGGAATTCTGCACGCCCGCACCTATCTGATGATCGACTACAACATCGCTCAATCCAACCTCGACGCAGCCGCTGGTATTACTCCAGGATTGACCGGTCCTACGGTGTCGCCTTTGGCCCGTGAGGACTGGGTGGCAGTGCGAGCGATGGTTCCGAAGAAGCAAGCTAACCAAGTCATGGACCGACTTTCCCAACTTGGAGCGGAAGCAATTTTGGCTTCCGATTTGCGCATCGCCCGCTTTTAGGGGGAGCAATTTCTCTGGGTCGGCCCAAATAGATTCAGTCGTGGCTAACATTAGCGCTTGAGGTTACTCATTCGAATATAAGTCTCGACAGGCAAAGGAGCCGAGCCATCATGGCAAAGTCCTCTAAGAAAGAAGAAAAGGACACCAAGTCTGCAGCAAAGGACGTGAAGAAGAAGGAAGCTGACACTTCCACTCACGCCGCACAGCAGAAGGTGGCCGAACAAAAGGCACCTAAGAACTCCAGCAAGAAGACTCGCACCGAGACCGACCTTCTTGGCTCTTTGGAGGTACCCGCTGACGCTTACTACGGTGTGCACACCGTACGCGCCATGGAGAATTTCCAGATTTCTTACGTGACCATCAACACCATCCCGCACTTCATTCGCGGAATGGTCCAGGTCAAGAAGGCGGCCGCCATGGCAAACCGCCGCCTGCACGTACTGCCCAAGAAGAAGGCTGAAGCCATCATCTGGGCCTGTGACCAGATCCTGGAAGAGGGTCGCTGCATGGATCAGTTCCCGCTGGACGTTTTCCAGGGTGGTGCTGGTACCTCGCTGAACATGAACACCAACGAGGTTGTGGCCAACCTCGCACTGGAGTACCTCGGTGAGGAGAAGGGCTCCTATGACATCATCAACCCGAATGATGATGTGAACATGTCCCAGTCCACCAACGATGCTTACCCGACCGGCTTCCGCTTGGGTCTGCACGCAGCAGTCGATCACCTCATTGAGCGCATGGATGGTCTGCGTGCCGCATTCCAGGTCAAGGGCAATGAGTTCCAGGACATCCTGAAGATGGGTCGTACTCAGCTTCAGGATGCGGTTCCGATGACCTTGGGTGATGAGTTCAAGGGCTTTGCCAATAACCTGAACGAGGAGCAGGCATTGCTGCGCGATGCCCAGCGCCGCCTACTCGAGATCAACTTGGGCGCAACCGCAATCGGCACCGGCGTGAACACCCCGGCTGGCTACCGTCACCAAGTCACCGCAGCCTTGTCTGAGGTTACCGGCCTGGAGATGAAGACCGCCCGCGATCTCATCGAAGCAACCTCTGACTGTGGCGCTTACGTGCTGCTGCACGCCACCATCAAGCGCGCAGCAATGAAGCTTGCCAAGATCTGTAATGACCTGCGCCTGCTGTCTTCCGGCCCGCGAGCTGGCCTGGCTGAGATTAATCTGCCAGCCCGCCAGGCTGGTTCCTCCATCATGCCGGGTAAGGTAAACCCGGTTATCCCGGAGGTTGTAAACCAGACCTGCTTCAAGATCTTCGGCAATGACCACGTCGTCACCATGGCCGCTGAGGCTGGCCAGCTGCAGCTCAACGTCATGGAGCCAGTCATCGGCGAAGCACTGTTCCAGTCCATTCGCATCATGGGCAACGCCGTCGATGCTCTGCGCGAGAAGTGCGTCACTGGCATTACCGCCAACGCGGATGTGTGCCGCGCCTACGTGGAGAACTCCATTGGTATCGTCACCTACCTGAACCCATTCATCGGCCACCACAATGGTGATCTGATTGCTAAGGAGTCCTTGGAGACCGGCAAGGGCGTTAAGGAACTCGTCCTGGAGAAGGGGCTGCTGGATGAAGCAACCTTGAATAAGGTTCTGTCCGTAGAAAACCTCATGCACCCAGAGTTCCGAGGCCAGCTCTTTATCGACGAGGACTAAGCCCACAACTCTTAAGGAGCAGCAGGGCATAGCGCCCGCGCAAAAGGCAACCCGCAGTCGCCGCCACTTTTACGTTACTGGGATGAAAAGCAGGCGGAGGCTGCGGGGATTTTGCATGATGGGGGAGCACCATTCGAATTAATCTTTTATGACCTTATACAGGAACAATGCACCGTAAAATACCGGTCACTTTATAGCGAAATCCTTAATTTATGTGGGAAGCAACACAAACAGGCATTTTAAATGAATAAATCACCACAGCGGGTGCAAAATAGAAGATGTTGAGGACGGCATGCACTCTTTATGGAGATGCGTGCCCATAGTTTGCATAGAGAGCGTATGGAGTACGTCCATGGTTATTGTTCATATAGTCATCGTTCTCGCCGCCATCGTTTTGGGCGCGAGAATTGGGTCAATTGGCATCGGTATGGCCGGCGGACTCGGTGTGTTGGCGCTGGGTCTCACCGGCGTTCCCATTACTAGGGAAGACATCCCCTTCGATGTCATTGGCATCATCATGACCGTCATCGCTGCTATCGCAGCAATGCAGCGAGCTGGCGGTATGGACTATCTGGTGCACATTGCGGAGAAGTTTCTGCGCAAAAACCCAAAGCGGATCACCTTCTACGCGCCAATTGTTACGTGGCTAATGACGGTTCTTGCCGGCACTGGTCACACAGCGTTTTCCACACTGCCTGTTATTGTCGAGGTGGCCAAAGAGGGTAAGGTTCGCCCTTCACGTCCGCTGTCCATCGCGGTAGTTGCCTCTCAGATGGCAATCTGTGCTTCGCCTATTTCGGCAGCTGTGGTGTTACTTGCTAGCCTGCTGGAGCCGACTGGGGTAGGCTACTTGCAGGTACTGGCGGTCGTAATCCCGGCAACATTCCTGTCTATCTTCCCAGCTGCCTGGATAGCCAATAAGTTTGGCAAAGAGCTTGAAGATGATCCGGTTTACCTGGAGCGCAAGGCACAAGGCCTGGTCAAGGAACCACTCGGTGCAGCGAACTTTTCGCCGCAGAAGGGTGCCAAGGCTTCTGTTCTCGTGTTCTTGGTAGCCATCGTCATCGTGATGGCGTGGGCCACCCTGACCTCGGAGCAGGTAGGTCTTATCGCTGAGCCGACCCTGCCACGCAATGAAGCCATTATGACGGTCATGCTCACCGCAGCCACCATCATCGTCATGGTGACGAAGGTCCCAGCGGGAGATGTTTTGAATACTCCGGTCTTTAAGTCCGGTATGTCCGCATGCATTTGTGTGCTGGGCGTGGCTTGGCTGGGCACCAGCCTCATCAACCACTACATGGACGATATTCAGTCTATGGCCGGCAGCATTATTGAGTCTTCGCCGTGGCTGCTCGCAGTGGTGCTATTCTTCGCTGCAGCGTTGCTGTATTCGCAGGCAGCTACGACCAAGGCTCTTATGCCGGCAGCCCTTGCTCTGGGAGTAAACCCCATTACCGCAATCGCTGCCTTCCCGGCGGTGTCTGCTCTGTTTATCCTGCCAACCTACCCAACGTTGCTGGCGGCAGTAGAAATGGACGATACCGGCTCGACTCGTATTGGCAAGGCCGTATTCAACCACCCATTCCTGATCCCAGGTACGGTCAGCATCGTGCTCTCGGTCCTCTTGGGCTATGCATTCGGTTTCGCCCTCCTATAACTAAAGGAAGATAAAACCAACCCTAGGGTGAACTGCTCCCCATTAGTTGGACTGAGAAATCAGTTGCCAACAACTAGTGGGGAGCATTTTCTTTGAGAGCACGTAGTTCGCTGAGTGAAGTTCAGCGTGAGCAGTTAGTGGAGCTTTTC